>JAKALI010000024.1 GCA_021813195.1 Pseudomonadota bacterium | reverse complement strand
AGAACGGGAATGCCCTCAAAACCGCCGAAGCGGCCAATGGTAAAGCGGAAGAGGCCGAGCTCGTGAAGACTGGGACGCCCGGGTGGGGTCCATAACATTTGCGCCAGGACATCCCGTGACTTTGGCCCTTGGACGGCGACGTTGTGGATCTGATCACTCGCCGTTTTGAGGACGACCTTCGCGCCGATCTTGAGAGCCTGCTCTTTGATCCACAGCAGGCTTGAGTCATCGCCGCCGATCCAGCGGAAATTGGTTTCGCTCATGCGGAACAGCGTACCGTCATCGATCATACCGCCGTGCTCATAACAGATGGGAGTGTAGACGATATGCCCGACACCAAGTTTGCGCACGTCGCGGGGAAAAAGGCTTTGGCAGAATTGTTCGGCATCCGGTCCCAGGATTTCAAGCTTGCGCAGCGGGCTCAAGTCCATGACGACGACGCGCTCCCGGCAGGCCCAATATTCATCAATCGCTCCGCCCTGGGTGAAGCATGTCGGCAGCCAGTAGCCTTTGTATTCCGTGAAAGAGCGGGTGAGCGCGGAGGTGCGGCTGTGGAAGCCCGTTTCGCGGGTGAGCTGGAGAGGAGCATCGGCGGTCATGCGAAATCCAATCGCGCGCTTAAAGGAGGCCGTTTTGGGATAAACCCGGACGAGGATTGGCGTCAGCTTCCAACCGTTGGCGGGGTCGATATCGTCAGGGCAGGACGAAGAGGCGCACACAAGATCGGTCATGGCGCGCAGCAGCACATAATCGCCTGGGCGTGACCAGGGCTCATCGAACCAAATGTTATTATGGTCATCGACGTTGGTGTTGTAGAAAAAGTTGATCGCCGGCCAGCCTTTGTATTCCCCGACCTGGTAGTCCCGCAGGGCCGCATTGAAATTTTCCGAGCAACTGGCATGCCCGAAATAGCCTGCATCTTCGTAGTAGCGCGCGGTGCAGGCGAGATTGAAGGTATCGTGGCGGCCGACCGTGTCTTGCACAACTTCGACGAGAGCGTTGCGATCGGCATCGAAGAATTTGGAATAGAGTCCAGGGCGCGGGTAGGATGTGCCAGTTAGTGTCCGGGTCGTCGTCGAGTCGAGACCCATGACGCGGCCACGGTCAAGCGCGCGGCGGTTGAAGGCGAGGAAGTCCGAGCACTGCCGGCCGTCAACATCGATGATTTGGATGTACTCGCCTTCAAAAACTTCGAAAGGTTCGACGCTGGCGATGTTGACCAGGATTTCGAGTCGCGGTTCGGCGAGTGGCTCAGGCAGGATGCGGGCACCATGTTCGGCCCGGTGTGCGCGACGCACGAACACGAGGACGTCGCTGGGTGGCGTCTGATCCCACGCCACCATCGGCTCGGCCGGTGCGGCAATCACGACGATGACGGGGCGAGCGGCTGTTAGCGATCGCGTCGCAGCGGCCGGCGCATCGTTGCCAAACAGGCAAGCCCCCTGGACACGCCCGATGTCGAGACCGCGGCGGGCGAGGCCGAAGCGCACGCGCGCGGCGTCGTCGGTGTTTTGGGCCAGAATGGCATGGAGGCCGACGGGCTTCGTTGTCGCGCGAAGGCCCAAGGCGCCAAGATCCGCCTTCCCGGATTTGCCGAAGGCCACGAGCTCGACGTTTTGCCCGCCCTCGAGCAACACAAGATCGAGAGCATCGCCCGCTTCGAGCGCAAACACGGCCGAGCCCCCACCTTTGACGATGTAGCGTTCGACACCGGGATCGAGGGACGGTGAGCCCGCTGTGACCAGCTTCGGTGTATGCGGGGTGATGATCGCATTTTCCGGCATTTCGCACCTCCACCGCTCTTCGCGAATGGTGTCATCACAGGTACGGTGTGCGGTGGCGTGCTCAAAAGCGCGCCGCCACCTCAATCATCGCGATCTGCGAGCGGCCAGAACGACCCAGCCTATGGATCTATCGCAATTTTGATCATGACAACCTACGTGTTGGCCAAGAACGCCGCCATGGAGTCATCAAGCGCCTGCATCCAGGGCGTGTGATGCTTGGGCGCCATCGTTCCCGTGAGCGTGGAGGGGTAGCAATTGTCGCGATAGGTCAGGATGTTCTCCGCCTTGTGATGCTCCCATTCCTTGAACAGGCGTGCCACTTCGTCGACGTTGAGCGGCGGGTAGTCTGTCGGCTGCAACAGGTCGCGCGTGTATTCTGTCTGGAAGTCGATCGCCTGGAAGGGATCTTCGAGGCTTTCTTCCCATGCGATCCACTTTTGCATGTCGGCGGCCTGTTCGTCGAGCGGGGGAAGCTTGATGCGGCCTAGAATGTAGTCGCGCGCGTACCATGCCTGGGCATCGAACATGTTGAAGGTGTAGTACTGGTCCTGCATGCCCAAATACATGACCTTGGGATTGCCCCACCAGAAAATGCCCTTGTAGAGGTTGGGCGGATAGAGGCGGTTGCGCGATTTCAGCCGCAGCGAATCTTCCATAAACGGGTGATGGTGAAGATAGCCGGTGCATAGCACGATTGCGTCGTACTCCGCCGAGGTGCCATCTCGGAAATAGACCCGGTTGCCCTCCACCTTGGTCATCAGCGGGACTTCGTTCATGCCCGGCGGCCACTTGAATCCCATCGGTTTGGTGCGCCATGTGAAGGTGACGGCCTTGGCGCCATACTTCATGCACTGAATGCCAATGTCTTCTGACGAATAGCTGGAGCCGACACACAGCACCCGTTTGCCGGCGAACTCGTCAGCCGAGCGGAAGTCATGGGAGTGCATGACCCGGCCGGGAAACGTGCTCAGTCCCTCGAATTCCGGCACGTTGGGCGTGGAGAAATGCCCGCTGGCGACGATGACGTAATCGAAGTCCTCAGTGAAAGTCTTGTCGGCGACGAGATCTTTGACGGTAACGTGGAATTTTTCCGTGGCATCATCATACTCAACCCAACGTACGGCGTGGCGTAGTTTGACGTAGTGTGTGATGCCGCTCTTCTCGATCCGTCCCTTGATGTAGTCGTGAAGGACTTCACGTGGCGGGTAAGACGGGATGGGACGCCCGAAGTGTTCTTCGAACGAGTAGTCAGCGAATTCCAAGCACTCCTTCGGGCCGTTCGACCACAGATAGCGATACATGCTGGCGTGAACCGGTTCTCCATACTCGTCGGTGCCTGTGCGCCACGTGTAATTCCAAATTCCTCCCACGTCGCCCTGGCGCTCGTAACAGACGAGTTCGGGGATGTCAGCGCCTTTACGGCGCGCGCTTTCAAAGGCTCTGAGCGCCGCAAGTCCGCTTGGTCCGGCGCCGATGATTGCTACACGTTTCTCATTCATTCCCTGTCCCCTGAGTTGACGGCTTCACGTGGTCGGAGATTGGTTGAACAAACTAGATGTTGGAAACGCATGATCTCCAATCGCTTCGATCGGCTTGATCCCCGTGCTCCGCTTGAGCGAAATGGGGATCGGGCAATGGCAAGTTGTGAGAAAGCGCGCCGCGTCGGCGGAACTTGCGTAGCGCCGATTTCGCTGATTTCGATGCGGTCTTGGCACTTAGCGGCGGTGCTGCGGCCGTCAGGTGGCCCGCGCGAGCACATCGTCCAGAAGTGGACTGACGCTGGCTGAAACACAATGCCTGACCCATCATGAGCTGCGTCTCCGCACGGACAGGATGCGCTCTGAAACCCTCAGGCCGCGACGTTAGCACGCACATTCGCCTGTGCCAAACGCATAAATTGGTATAGTATTGGTTCGCGTTGTTGATGGGTTTCGAATCGGCTCGGTTGCCGCTTTAAGTTTGCGTGCTGACCGAGATCGGCGCGGGCTGCGCTCGGTGGTAATCTTTTGCGCCAGGTGCGGTCGTGAACCGCCGACCGGGGACTGCGGATTGAGGAAGGTGTGAAAATGGTTTCGCTTGCTCGTAGGACGCCGACGACAAAAGCGCGACCTGCGCAGGGTTCGCAGGAGATATCGCGCGAAATCGCGCAGGCGATCGTCGATCAAGTCTACACCCATGGCGAACGCTTGCCGACAGAACGGCAACTGGCCCTGAACTTCAGCGCATCGCGCACGACAGTCCGCAAGGCGCTTGCCTTGCTGGAAGGAAAAAAAATGATCCACCGCAGAGCGGGCAGTGGAACTTATGTCAGCTATCAGGCGGGGGTGAGCGAGGCGGATATTGCAGAACGCACGAGCCCGCTCGAGCTGATCGAGGTTCGGGAGGCCATCGAGCCGCAGATTGCCCGCCTCGCCGTCCTCCACGCGAGCGCTGTCGATCTGGAGCAGTTGCAAGACCTGGTGCGTAAGCTCAAGGCCGCGGAGAAAGCCGCCGACAGCCTTGCATACTCCGCCGCTGATGAGCAGTTTCATCTGTCGCTTGCCAATGCGACATCGAACCCGTTGCTGGTGTGGCTCTATCAGCGCATCAATGACATTCGCACCCACGCCATGTGGGCGGAAATGCGCCAAAAAATCATCACGCCCGATAATATGCGCGCATATAATGAGCAGCATATAGCCATCGTCCGTGCGGTGCAGGCACGCGATGCCAGCGAGGCCGCAAGCGTCATGATCCAGCACATGCAGAAGGCGCGCAATGATCTCATCGGTGCGCACAGCCGTTGAGCGCGCAGGCGTGCAGCCGCCCCATCGGATACCCCCCAGCCTGAGTGAGCAGTAAGGATACTCCGATGGCACCTGACGTCTGCTTCGGTCGTTGTCTGTGCGGGAGCATCTCATTCGAGCTTCACGGTCCGCTTCGCCCCGTCATCGTGTGCCACTGCCGGCAGTGCGCACGTTGGAGTGGCCACGTCGTTGCGGCGACCGCCGTGCCCGCGGACGCCATGCGGCTTCTCACAGGCGAAAGCGATCTCGTCTGGTTTCGTTCCTCGCCAGCGGCCGAGCGCGGCTTCTGTCGGGCCTGTGGATTAAACTTGTTTTGGAAACCGGCATCTGGCGGGCGCATCTCGGTGCTTGCGGGGGCGCTTGAGCCGCCGACTGGCCTGAAATCGGTGGCGCATATATTTACCGCCGACAAATCCGACTACTACGAGATCAGCGACGGCGTACAGTGCTTCGCCCAGAGCGCCGGTGCGCTTGCCGAAGTTTCCCTGGCTGCGCCAAGTGAGCGGGCGGGGCCCGGCAAGACGTAGGATGCGCGCGCAACGTTGTGCGCCGCACTATCACTTCAGGAAACAAAAATTCTTCTAAGTTGAAATTCGCAGCCGCTCCTGGTACCAACGCGCCAAGAGGTTTGACTAACGGGAGCGCTAGGAATGTGCGGAATCGTCGGCCTGTTCATCAAGGACCGCGCACTCGAGCCACGGCTCGGTGAATTGAGCAACGCCATGCTGGCGACAATGTGCGAACGCGGGCCGGACTCAGCCGGCTTCGCCGTCTACGGTACCCCTCGTCCCGGCAAAGCCAAAATCACCATCCAATCGGCGGCTCCCGACCGAGACTTCGAGGGCCTTGCCGCGGCCTTGAGCAAGGCGATAGGTGCTGACGTCAGCATTGAGCGTAAGTCCACACATGCGGTCCTCACCGTGCCGGAGCAGTTGTGCGATGCGGCCGTGGCCGCCCTGCGCGCCGATCATCCAGGCGTGCGGATCATGGGGCAGGGGCAATCGATCGAGATCTATAAGGAAGTCGGCCTGCCGTCCGACGTTGCCCGCCAATTTCACTTGTCCGAGATGACGGGGACGCATGCCATCGGTCACACGCGCATGGCAACCGAGAGCGCGGTGACGACACTTGGTGCCCACCCGTTTTCGACGGGGCCCGACCAGTGCCTCGTCCATAACGGGTCGCTGTCGAACCACAACAGCCTCAAGCGCGAACTCAAGCGTGACGGGATGACGTTCGAGACCGAGAACGACACCGAAGTGGCCGCGGCCTACATCACCTGGCGTATGAAACAGGGCATGAATTTGGGCGAGGCGCTGCAAAAGAGCCTCGATGATCTCGATGGCTTCTTCACCTTCGTCGTCGGCACCAAGAATGGCTTCGGCGTGCTGCGCGATCCGATTGCGTGCAAACCGGCGGTGATGGCTGAGACGGACCAGTATGTGGCGTTCGGTTCTGAGTACCGTGCTCTGGCGAATTTGCCCGGCATCGAAGGGGCGCGCGTATGGGAGCCGGAGCCCGCGACGGTCTATTTCTGGGAGCGATAGGACGAAATGCCGACGATCGATCTTGCCACGACACCGCTGCGCGAGCTGAATGCAGGATTGCACCGCCAGACGGATGGAACGAACGAGCAGCACTGGATCGTTCTCAATCCGCGCGGTCAGCACGCGGTTGCTGTCGGCGTCGATGCGCCCATCGACGTCACCATCAAAGGCAGCGTGGGCTACTATTGCGGCGGCATGAATAAAAAGGCGACGATCACCGTCGAAGGGTCAGCCGGGCCGGGTGTCGCCGAGAACATGATGTCGGGCAAAGTTGTCATTAAAGGCGATGCGAGCCAATATGCCGGGGCCACCGGTCGCGGCGGGCTGCTCGTGATCGAGGGCAACGCCTCCTCGCGCTGCGGGATTTCGATGAAGGGCATCGATATCGTCGTGCGCGGTAATATCGGCCACATGTCGGCGTTCATGGCCCAGAGCGGACATCTCGTCGTGCTGGGGGACGCTGGCGATGCGCTCGGGGATTCCATCTACGAAGCCAAGCTGTTCGTGCGCGGCAAGGTAAAGAGTTTGGGTGCCGATTGTATCGAAAAAGAGATGCGCCCCGAGCACCATGAGCAATTGGCCAAGCTGCTCGAGGCGGCAGGCATTACGGACGTCAAAACGTCTGAATTTCGCCGCTACGGCTCAGCGCGCCAGCTCTACAACTTCAACATCGACAACGCGGACGCCTACTGATGAGCTATCATAACCCGCCCACGACGCCGCGTCAGTCGGCGACATTCGACCCCTATACTCTGTCTGAAATCCGGCGCGCGGCGGCGACCGGCATCTACGACATCCGCGGAGGCGGTACGAAACGGCGGGTGCCGCACTTCGATGACCTCCTCTTTCTCGGGGCGTCCATGTCGCGTTACCCTCTCGAAGGGTATCGCGAAAAGTGTGCAACCAACGTCGTACTGGGCACGCGCCACGCGAAAAAGCCGATCGAACTCAAAATCCCCATCACCATCGCGGGCATGAGTTTCGGCTCGCTGTCGGCGCAAGCCAAAGAAGCACTCGGTCGCGGTGCCACGCTGGCTGGCACCTCGACGACCACGGGCGATGGTGGCATGACCCCTGAGGAGCGCGGTCAATCCAAGACGCTGGTCTATCAATACTTGCCCTCGCGTTACGGCATGAATCCCGACGATCTGCGCAAGGCCGATGCAATCGAGGTCGTGGTGGGCCAAGGTGCGAAGCCCGGCGGCGGCGGCATGCTCCTGGGTCAGAAGATCTCCGATCGTGTTGCCGAGATGCGTACGCTGCCTAAGGGCATCGATCAGCGCTCCGCCTGCCGTCATCCCGACTGGACGGGACCGGATGATTTGGAAATCAAGATCCTTGAGTTGCGCGAGATCACGGATTGGGAAAAACCGATCTATGTGAAGTGCGGCGGCGCGCGCCCCTATTATGACACCGCCCTCGCCGTAAAGGCGGGGGCCGACGTCGTCGTAATCGACGGCATGCAGGGCGGCACGGCAGCAACCCAAGAGGTCTTCATCGAGCATGTCGGCCAACCGACGCTCGCGTGCATCCGGCCCGCTGTTCAGGCGCTGCAGGATCTTGGCATGCACCGCAAAGTTCAGCTCATCATATCGGGTGGCATTCGCAATGGCGCTGATGTCGCCAAGGCGCTCGCTTTGGGCGCGGACGCGGTCTCAATCGGCACCGCGGCGCTCATCGCCCTTGGCGACAACGACCCGCGTTGGGAAAGCGAATATCAGAAGCTCGGCACGACCGCGGGCGCCTACGACGATTGGCATGAGGGTCGCGATCCCGCCGGCATCACCACGCAAGATCCCGAGCTCGCCCAGCGGCTCGATCCGGTGCTCGCTGGGCGCAGGCTTGCCAATTACTTGAAGGTGATGACGCTGGAGGCGCAAACGATCGCGCGCGCCTGTGGGCACAATCACGTGCGCAATTTAGAGCCAGAGGATCTGTGCGCACTCACCATCGAAGCCGCAGCCATGGCGCGCGTGCCGCTTGCGGGTACGAATTGGATCCCGGGGCAGGGGACGTTCTAACGAAGGGAACCCCAGGAATGAGGTACAAACACCTCTGACCCAAACGAATACGAACTTGGCCGGGAAGGGCTATTGGAGGACGCGCACATGACGGCAGACCTTGCGACCTTGGCGAAAGACAAGGGCATCCGGTATTTCATGATCTCTTTCACCGATCTGTTCGGAATGCAACGCGCCAAGCTCGTTCCGGCATCGGCCATTTCCGACATGCAAAAGGACGGCGCGGGCTTTGCAGGCTTCGCCACCTGGCTCGATATGACGCCGGCCCATCCCGATATGTTCGCGATGCCGGACGCTTCGGCCGTCATCCAGTTGCCCTGGCGCAAAGAAGTTGCCTGGGTCGCGGCCGATTGCGTCATGGACGACAAGCATGTCGAGCAATCCCCGCGCGTGGTGCTCAAGAAAGTGATCGCACGGGCGGCGGATCAAGGCCTCTATATGAAATCCGGCGTGGAGTGCGAATTTTTCCTCATCAATGCCGATGGATCCGCAATCTCGGATCATCGCGATATCGCACCCAAGCCCTGCTATGACCAGCAGGCCCTCATGCGGCGCTACGACGTGATCGCGGAAATTTGCGACTACATGCAGGAGCTGGGCTGGAAGCCCTATCAAAACGATCACGAGGACGCGAATGGCCAATTCGAGATGAACTGGGACTTCACCGATTGCCTCGTCACCGCGGACAGGCATTCGTTTTTCAAGTTCATGGTGAAGTCCATTGCTGAAAAGCACGGACTGCGCGCGACCTTCATGCCCAAGCCGTTTTCCAATCTGACGGGCAACGGTTGTCACGTGCATCTGTCGGTGTGGGACAAGTCGGGCACGACCAACATGTTCCTCGACCACACTGACGAGATGGGGCTTTCCAAACAAGGCTACCACTTCCTGGGCGGCATCATGAAACACGCCGAGGGGATGGCCGCCATCACCAACCCGACGGTCAACTCCTATAAGCGCATCAACGCGCCGCGCACGCTCTCAGGCGCGACCTGGTCGCCCAATACCGTGACGTGGACGGGCAACAACCGCACGCACATGGTGCGCGTGCCGGGCAAGGGCCGCTTCGAGTTGCGGTTGCCGGACGGGGCGGCGAACCCGTATCTGTTGCAGGCCGTCATACTCGCCGCGGGGCTCGATGGGATCGCGACCCAGGCGCATCCCGGGCCGCGCTACGACATCGACATGTATCAGCTCGGCCACACGGTGAAGGACGCACCGCGCCTGCCGCTCAACATGCTCGATGCGATCCGCAGTTTCGAGAAGGATACCCACCTTATGAATGCACTGGGACCGGAATTTTCATCAAGCTACATCAAGCTCAAGACGAACGAGTGGAATTCATACGCCGCCCACCTGACGGGCTGGGAGCGCGAACACACGCTGGATGTATGAAGCGGCTGAGCGGGTCTCGCAAAATTCGACAGCCACACAACCCGGCCTCGCTGCCGGGTTGTTTTTTGGGGGCCGGAGGAATAGCGGTCCAGCGGCGGATCAATTCGGCAAACGTTTCGAACTACAAATCAGACACATCGAGAAGATCTCGTTTACTACGGACACGCTCAATAACCCTCAACGGCGACAAAGTGACGATCTCGGGTGAATTCATACTTTCGCCTTGCCAGTATCGCTTCGCCACGGCTTGCATACCGTCGATCCCCTGAAAGCCCGCCATACAGACTTCATAATCTCCATAGTGTATTGGGGCTGTAGGATCCAGCAATTCAACCTTGTAGAGCAAGGTTGCCGGCGCGTGTTTTGCATGATAATTCCGTGCAATCTCCAAAGTGAGGCACGCGAACGCAGCTTTCAGGCGGCTTGGCTTGTCTGGCCAGTGACGTCTGCGATAGTCCTCCAGAATTGCTTCTCTCGAAATCTGCAAAGCATCAGTTTCAAAACGACGTTTGAGCCGACCCCAATTGCCGGGCAAGATCAAACTGCCCGGTCCGAGCGGTATGGCGGCGCAGTGAAAGAGTTCATTACTCATTGAGCACGAGTGTCATCGAGTATTCTAATTTCAAACTCAAGGGCTGCCATGGCTAGCCGCCAGTGTCATTTGATTAATCGGTTCGGTATTGGCCGTTCAAGGCTTGGTTTTTCGTCAAACTGTGGACAAGCCCTATGGGGCAAAGAAATGCTTCACCTCATCTCGTTCAAAGCAGATGACATGTAGCTCGGCTACGGCTCCAACCACCGGTCTTTGAGGCTGTCACAATTGTGGGACTGGCCCAGCCTCAAGGACAGCCGCCGGTGAGGTGGCCGCGACGGGTTGCGCAATCTCGGGCAGAGGCGCGGCTGTGAGGCCGCGATCCGCGAGGAGGTGCGCGAGCGCGCGCTCGGCGAGTGCGGTGATCGTGAACAGTGGATTGACGCCGAGTGAGCGTGGAATGATCGACCCGTCGATGACGTAGAGCCCGTCGTGAACGGCGGTGGGGCCGCGCCCGGGCGTCGTGTCAAACACCCGGCTTTTGTGATCGACCACGCCGCTCGTCGCATCTCCTCCCATGGCGCAGCCGCCGAGCGGATGAGCTGTCGCGGGCTGATGCCCCATCACCGTTCCAGCCAGCGGGTTTTTCACATACTGCCCGCCCGCGCTCTGCACCACCGCCGCTAGAGCTTTGTCGAGCCGCTCATAACAGGGCTCTTGAGCCGCATTTGGCCACGACAACACGAGGCGGTCGTCCTTGAGTGCGAAGACACCGGATGCGCTGTCATGCGAGACGGCAAAATATGTCTGCAGGCTCGCGAAGGGGCCTTTGTAGACGCCGCTGATGAGGCTCTGGATGGCGCCGAGCAAGCGGCCATTGGGCAGAAACATCACCGGCAGGGACGGCGCGACGGCGGAGGGCACCGCGCCTTCTTGAATGGTCAGTTCATGGTCGAGACAGTCAGGATCACGGATCTCGATTTGTCCCGTGACCGAAGCGCCAATTTCGAGACCTTCGACGCGAGCGGGAAAACCCACGCCAACGGAATTGACGACCCTCTTGGCACCGTAGCCGAAGGCGATGATGTCGCCGTTTGCCGAAAAGCGCGCACCCAAGCGGTCCGACACGGTGAGGCCCCGCTCGCGCGAGCGTAGGAGAATTTCCGTCGAGCCGAGCGTGCCGGCGGCCAGGATGACGATCGGTGCTTCGAGCAGGCGCTCGCCACCGTTGGCCGCGGTCGAGCGCACGGCGATGCGCCATGTCCCGTCATCGCTCTTTTCCACGTGCCGGACGGTGACTTCCGTGAATAACTCCGCTCCATGGCGCGCCGCATCCGGCAGATACGTGAGCGCGACGGTGTTCTTGGCGCCCACGTTGCAGCCTGCACAACAATCACCACAGCGGGTGCAGGCGGATTGCGCGATCCCTGCGGCATTGACGCGATCTTCAAAGCTCACAGCAACACGCGGTGCGACGATCGGGTGGCCAAGGGCGCGCGCCGCATCGCTCAGCACGCTATATTTCGTCATCTCGCTGGCGCGCGGATCGCGTACTGGTTTGAGCCAGGACTCGGCGCGCCGAAACCCCCGCTCGAGCAAGCCATCCTGGAGGATTTGACCGGGCCAAATGTCGTCTTGAAAGACGCGGGCGTCGGGCTTGAGCGTGACGCCAGCGTTGACGAGCGAGCCGCCTCCCAAACCGCGGCCGACCAGCACATGCATGTCAGCACCGATGCGGATGTCGAACAGCGCCGTATCGGGCCCGGTCTTGAAGTTCGGCCCATTGATTTGAAAATCGTTCTTCAAATCTGGAAAGCGCGCGGGAAATTCGCCGGTCAGCACCTCACGACCGCGTTCCAGAACGGCGACGGATTGCCCCGCGCGGGCGAGGTGGGAGGCGGCGACACCGCCGCCATAGCCCGAGCCGACGATGACGACATCATAACGACTCTTGAGGTGATCGATAGAGCGGGACAGTCGCGCCAAGTCATTCCCCCCAAGTTGGCTCGAGGTTGATGCACTGCAACCTCAGCATACATGCAGCCAGGGCGCTCCTGTCCGATGAACTGCTGCGAAAGTCAACGAAGACTGTGGACACCAGCGGCATCGGCCAGTTTGGGTGAACGCGGCGCGTTTGAGATTGGCTATTCCGCCGCGGCGGCGGGACCCAACTCTCTTTCGAGGCGCGCAATCTCAGCTTTGAGTTCGTTGATGTCGCGGCCGCGCTCCACGATGCCGACCTGCAGCTGATGTAGCTCCCGGTTCATGTCGGCCTGGGCAGCGGCGCCAGCAGCCGTCTTGTCCCGCTGGATCTTGAACACGCGCTCCCAGTCGCGGCGGGTTTCGGCATCCAGTTGTTTGACCCGCTGGCGCAGCTGCGTCAGCGTTGCTGTGGTTGCCACGTTCGCCGATTGGGTGCGCGCCTTCACCTCGTCCTCGAGCTGACGCACCCGGTTCTGCAGGGCTTCGCCGGACTGAGCAGCCCCCTCGGGATCGAAGAAGAAGTCGCCCGTCAGCGCCGAGTGGTCCCACGGCACCTGGCGGCCGCCGGTGGCAGCGATCACGTCCTTGCGCACGTCGATCATGAGCGAGGTAAGGTTGCGGCCCTTTTCGGTCATGCGTTCGACGAGGGCGGCGGTGAAGGGCGAATTGCGGCCGGTGCCGTCGAGGGCCACGTTGCCGGGCTGTGTCGAATAAGAAATGAACGTTCCAACGCCAGCTTCCACCTGAGCGAGACCTTTGCCGATCGCCGTTGATCGTGTGCCCATGGAGCGGGCGAGGTTGCGGGCCAGCGGGTTGTCCCGACAGGCGTCGAGAAAGACAATGTTGGTCTTGTCCTCGCGGCCGAGTTCCATCTGATTCAGGATGAAGTCGAGTCGGACGGCTTCGAATTCGAGATCGCGCTCGCGTTCGAGCTTAGCGTCGACGGGAACCAAATAATTATGGCCAGCGACTTGTAGGCCATGCCCGGCATAAAACAGGATGGCGCTGTCAGCGTCTTCCAATTCGCGTGCGAAGTCGCGCACCTTGGCGTCGAAGCCGACCTTGTCGAGATCCAGTCCAAGAACGACCTTGAAGCCGAGCTCCGACAGGCGCTCAGCCACGTCTTGCGCATCGTTCTTGGGGTTAGCAAGCGGCCCGGCATGGACGTAAGCGCTATTGCCGATGACAAGCGCGAGTCGGTCCGCGGCCTGTGCGGCTGGCCACCCTAGTGCGAATATCAGGCACACCAGTGTCATGAGGCGCAGAACACGCATCGTTAGAGCTCCCTGAGACCCGTCGGGCAGCACGCACGCTCAGACAATGGCAGGATTGCGACAAAAGGGTGGAGATGCGCGTCTCTACCGCCAACGCGGCGACCGCACGATCACATTTCGTAGATCAGAGCGCCACCCGTCAGCCCGGCTCCTGCGGCACACATCAGGAGTCGGTCGCCGGGCTTCAAGTCGATATGCTCGGCATGCACAGAAAGTGTGAGCGGAATCGTGGCAGCCGAACTATTGGCGAATTTTGCAACGCTGGTGAGCACGCGTTCGCTGGCTACGCCGAGCCGGCGCTGGACGGCACTCATGATACGGCTGTTAGCCTGGTGGGGGACCAGATAGCGGATATCCGCGATGGTGAGCCCGGCGCATTTTAAGACCGCTTCGCTTGTTGCAACCATCATGTCGACCGCTTTAGCAAACACCGCGCGCCCATCGCGGATTTGCATGAGGGTCTCATTGGCGGACGTGGCGCGCGCGAAGGGGAAGCGGCTGCCCCCAGCTGGTATGCGAATGAGATCGTAGGCCGCGCCGTCGCTGGCGAATTCGGCCGCTTGCAAGCCTGCACGTGTGCGTGCGTCGGGTGCGAGGACGGCGGCTGCCGCTGCATCGCCGAAAAGAATGACACTCGCGCGATCGTTCGGGTTTGTGCGCCGCGAGAGGATGTTGGCGGCGATGACGAGTGCGGGCTTGCGCTGAAGACGCACGTACGCATCGGCATACGTGAGCGCATGCAGGAAGCCCGAGCAGGCGCCCGCCATATCGATCGCGCCGGCACTCTCTAGGCCGAGACGGTGGGCGACAAGGGGAGCGCTTGGCGGCAAAAGGTGATCGGGCGTCGAGGTTGCAAGCACCACGAGGCCGATGCGCGCGCGATCGAGCCCGATGCGAGCCAGGGCCTGTTCTGCGGCCGCAACGGCGATATCGGAGAGCGCTTCATCATCCGCCGCATAGCGTCGTTCTTGAATTCCGGTGCGCCGTTCGATCCAGCCGTGCTCAAGCCCAAGCCGCTGCTCGATGTCGGCATTCGAGACGACGCGGTGCGGCACATAGTGGCCGAATCCCAAAAGTGTGGAGCCGCCGAGGGTCATGTCACCCATACCCCCTCACGCGAGTGTGCCAACGGCACGCAGGATGACATCGTAGACGCGCGCGAGTTCAGTCTCGGTGGTGCAATACGGGGGCATGACGTAGACAGTATTGCCGAGGGGGCGCAGCAGGATGTTTTCGGACAGAAAGACCTCGTAAAGCCGGGGGCCGATGCTGGCAAGGTAGCCCGGATCGACCGTCTCGATATCAAAGGCAGTAATCGTGCCGAGCGCGCGGGGACGGCGCACGAGCGGATGGTGGGCGATCTCGGCGAGCAGCTGGGTCTGAAGGCGGGAGAGTTGTCGAATGCGCTCTAATACGGGCTCGTGTGCCCACACATCGAGGTTGGCCTTGGCGGCCGCGCACGCGATCGGATTTGCGGTGTAGCTGGACGAATGAAAAAACGTGCGCGCGCGATCGTGCGAATAATGTGCCTGGAAAATTCGCTCGGTCGCCAGCGTTGCAGCAAGCGGCACAGCGCCTCCGGTGATACCTTTCGCGAGGCACAAGATGTCTGGTGCGATGCCGGCTTGCTCACATGCGAACGCCGTGCCCGTGCGGCCGAAGCCTGTCATCACCTCATCGGCAATGAAGAGTGCGCCATGGCGACCAGCCAACGCCCGGATGCCAGCAAGGGCTGAAGGTGCATAGACGAGCATGCCCCCCGCGCCGAGGATCAGCGGTTCGACGATGACGGCAGCCGTGGGCTGTTCACACAAGAGGACCTCCAGAACGTCGAGGGTCACCTGCTCGTGGCCGGCCACCGGAAACGGAAGGCGCGCAACATCGAACAGCAAAGGCTCATAGGCGGCATTGAAAATGCCGCGCGCTCCTGCGGACATTGTGCCGATGGTGTCACCGTGATAGGCGTGTTCGAGGGCGATGATGCGCGTGCGCGTTTCCCCGATGTTGCGCCAATAGCCGAGCGCCATCTTTAAGGCCACTTCGACGGCCGTCGAACCGGAGTCCGAGAAAAAGACGCGCGTGAGGGGCTCCTCGCCTTCTTGCGCGAGGGGCCAGGTCAGCGCAACGAGGCGTGCAGCGACGTCCTCGGCGGGGGCATGCGTGAAGCCGGCGAAGATAACTTGATCGAGCGTTTCGCTCGTTTCGCGGATCGCCGCCATGATGGGCGGGTAGCGATGTCCATGGGTGATGACCCACCAGGACGATATGGCATCGAGGATCTGCCGGCCGTCCGGCGTTTCGAGATAGGCGCCGTGCGTGCGCGCAACCGGGATCGGCGGTGGACTTGTCGCGTGCTGCGTGAAGGGGTGCCAGACGGGCGAGGCGGTCATGCGAAGTCCCCGATTCGAAAACCGGCACGGAAAGCGTCGGCGAGTGTATCGGGTTGCAGCGGATCAACCGGATCGAGCCGCCCCAGCCGGCGCACTTCACCGATGTCGCAAATCGTGCGCTCGCTGTCCTCATTCGGTGGGCCAACGAATGCGATGCCGTGGATCGGCGCTTCGCGCATGCGCAGCGCAAATATCGAGAGCAGGGAGTGATTAATCGTGCCAAGCGCCGTGCGGCTCACCAGTATGATCGGAATGTCCCACTTCACGTAAAGGTCGAGCTGCAACATTGAGCGGGTGATGGGGACCATCAAGCCGCCGGCGCCCTCGATGACAAGAGGTCCCGGAACATCGGGAGGCGTAACACGCTCCGGTTCGATGGTGATTCCTTCCAATTCTGCTGCGCGATGGGGCGAGAGCGGCGCGCGCAGACGGTACAGTTCCGGCAGGATACGGTCTCGTGAAAGGCCCGCAAGACGTGCGACCGTTTCCTTGTCGCCTTCGGGATCGAAACCGCATTGGATCGGTTTCCAATAGTGCGCGTTAAGCGCACCAGCAAGCGCTGCGGCGAAGACGGTCTTACCCACACCGGTGTCCGTGCCGCTGACGACGAACTGGCTCGTCATGCCGGGATCCTTTCGAGTTCTTCTGTCACGGCGGCGCCGAGGGCTGCGATGTCGGCTGCGGTGACATTCAGCGTAATGGAAACGCGTAAGCGTGCCGTGCCTTCCGGAACGGTTGGCGGGCGCACCGCGCGGACATCAAAGCCGCGGTCCTGGAGGGCGCTGGCCAGCGCGGTGGCGCGTTGATCGGACCCTGTCACAATAGGTTGAATTTGGGTTGCGGACACGCGCCGGCCAGGGATGTTCGCAAACGCGCGATCTGCTGCGGCAATCAAATCCCGTAACGTCGTCCGCCGCTCATCGGCGGCGACCATAATGTCGAGTGCGGCCCGTACGCCGGCCGCCAGCAATGGCGAGGGCGCCGTCGCATAGATGAATGGCCGGGCGCGATTGACCAGAAAGTCCGTAACGAGCCGTGGTGCGAGGACGAGCCCGCCCATCAGGCCGAGAGCTTTGCCGCACGTGTGCAGCGTCACGATGTTCGCGCGGCCTTCAAGGTGAGCGGCAAGTCCGCGCCCCTGCGGACCAAAGACGCCTGTGGCGTGCGCCTCGTCCAAGATCAGCATAGCGTCATGCGCGTCAGCCACGCGCATCAAATCGTTGAGCGGTGCGGTGTCGCCCTCCATTGAATAGAGCGTCTCAGCCGTGATCCAGACTTGGCCCGTTCCGCCCTCGGCGCGCCACGCGCGCACGACGTCCTCGCAGGCCTCAGCATCATTGTGAGCGAACGGCCGGCACTCGGCGCGGCATAGCCGCATCCCGTCCCGCGCACTCGCATGAACCAGCGCATCGTGGACGACGAGGTCGCCGCGTTGGGGGAGCGTAGAAAGAAGGGCAAGATTGGCGGCAAAGCCGCTGTTGAAAAAAAGGGCTCGGTCGGCGCCGAAGATCTGTGCAGCTTGGGCTTCCAGTTGCTCATGCTCGGGGTCATTGCCGCGCAAAAGCCGCGATCCGCCAGCGCCAACGGCGACACCGCGCTCCAGTGCGCCACGCAGCACGTCGGCGATTTCGGGCGATGTCGCCAATCCGAGATAATCATTCGACGAGAAGTCGACGCCCGCGCGCGGCCCGAGCGCACGCAACCGGCCCCGGCGTTCGAGCGCCGTCAGGGCGCGCGTGAGGGGCTCGAGCATTGGCTCTCTCGGTGCGCGCGCGGCGGCGTCTCGTCGATGCACGGCTCCGAAGCTGGGTTCTCAATCGCCAGAGGATGCAGCCCGAGTTTAGCAAAGAGCGCGCTATCTTTGTCTTCTCCCGGGTTGTCGGCGGTGAGCAACACGTCGCCGCAGAAGATGGAATTGGCGCCCGCAAAAAAACACAAGGCCTGCAACTCGTCGCTCATCTGCAGGCGTCCTGCGGACAGACGCACGTAGGAGGCTGGCATCATGATACGCGCGGTAGCAATGGTGCGCACGAAGGCAATGGGATCGATGCGCTCGGCATTCTCCAGGGGTGTGCCCGGGATGGCGATCAGCATATTGATCGGTACGCTCTGCGGGTGTTCGGACATGTTGGCGAGCGTGACGAGCATGTCGAGACGGTCGGCGACCTCTTCGCCCATGCCGATGATTCCGCCGCAGCACACCTTGATGCCGGCGTTGCGTACGCGATCGAGTGTGTCGAGCCGTTCAACGAACGAGCGGGTCGTGATGATTTCCGAGTAGTAGCGCTCCGATGTATCAATGTTGTGGTTGTAATAGTCGAGCCCTGCCGTGCTCAGACGCGCAATGTCGTGATCGGAGAGCATGCCGAGCGTCATGCACGTTTCCATGCCTAAGGCCTTTACACCCTCGACCATGGCCACGATGGCATCCATGTCGCGGTCTTTGGGGGATCGCCAAGCGGCTCCCATGCAGTAGCGTGTAGCACCGGCAGATTTCGCTTTGCGAGCTTCCTCGATCACGCGCTCGACCGCCATCAGCTTGGAGGCTTTAAGCCCGGATTTATGGTGGGCGGACTGGCTGCAGTACCCGCAATCTTCGGCGCAACCGCCCGTTTTGATCGACAGCAGCCGGCTCAGCGGGATGGC
>JAKALI010000536.1 GCA_021813195.1 Pseudomonadota bacterium | reverse complement strand
AGACCTCGGCCCCGAAGGCGGCGACGCCGGCGGACGCATCGCCGCCGAAGGCGCACCGACCGATCTCGCGCGCAAACCGACACGCTCGCACACCGCGCGCGTGCTCGCCGAATTCCTCCAAGGACGGGTGGCATGAGGGAGCAGGGGCGCCATGAAATGGGGATGCGACCGACCGCGATTGCTGCCGGCCGCTGGCAGTGGCGGCGCTTGAGCAGCGACGTGGAATCGGAGGCGGCGGCATGAGTACGTAGCAGCGGCCCCGTTTCTCGCCCAGCTACTGACGCCCACGGCTTGATACCGCGACACCCGCTATGCAACAACACCGGGCAGTGCCCCAGGTTGGACGGACTTCAGCACCCGGCCATCAGGAGTCGGTCGCGAACGGCCGGTTTGGAGCAGCGAAAACTTTGATTCGTCGACCCTTTAATCCCGGAACAAGCCGTTTGACAGCGAGTAAGTGGGCGCCGGCCCTGCTCAGGCCACCGGGCTTCGCACCCAGCAGTGAATCGAGCGGGTATTCGCGTTTAGTCGCATGAGGCCTACTCCCTCGCCTGTTTGCGCTGCATTAAAGAGGGCTCCCACTTGCGCGATCGAAACCCGGCGGCCAGAGTGGTGGCCACGAAGCCAGATGTCGCGAAGCATCGAAGAAAAACAAGATTCGATCCTGGCCCGGAGCGGGAGTCGCTTCGATTGGGAGCATCGCGCCAGATTCCTGTTCTTTCAGTTGCGTGTAAGACCCTGCAAAATGCGGGAAACTTGCCGCTCAAGAAACATGTCTGGACCTTATGACCGCACGATCCTGACCTCGACGGATCATGCCGGACGCGCTGCGCGAATGGCGCTCTTCGGGCAGCATTTCGTGTACCTGATTGCCCAAGCGATTCGCGATAGCGTCGATCAGGCTCCCGTGACGGCCTCTGCTTTTCTCGTTGATCTGGCGGGACAATGCTTTTTGGCAACCGCAGGTCACGTGATCAGAGGAGGCTGCAGCAAAGGCGCATTTCAGGTTTCGGAACTTCAGCGCAATGGACGTCTTCGGCGGGGGCGCTCACAAAGAAGCGGTCCCGCTAGGCTTGGGCATGGACGCATTCACCATGGCGTTTGATGAAGAGTCGCGTATCGATGTCGCGTTAGCTCCGCTCCCCCACTACTTTGTCCGCACCTTGGCCGCCAACAACACGGTCCCCGTTCCCGCGACGGCTGTTGGACGAAGTCGTTTTTGACCACAGTGCGGCCGTCCTCATTGTGCCGGTGCTGGTGGCGCGCTAGTCAGGCTGTCCGCAGCCGGCCCGGCACGTGCGATTTCACGGCGCCTTCTTCGGCAGACGCGAGTAGCGGATCGCTGTTTCCGTGAGGAACGTCGTGTCCATGAAATCCGCATAGACGACGCTGATATCGTTCGTCGAGCCCAGGAACCATTTGTCCATACGGGTGTGCATATCCGGGTTGACCTTCTGGCTCAGGTCCCACAGGCTGTTCCAGTCGAATACCGCGATGGAGAGACCGACCTGGGAAAATGCCCAGCTCACGGTCTGGCTGACCCAATTGCGCAGCGTGCCTTCGACGCCGGGAACGTATCGGAGCGGACCAAGCGCGGACGACCATATGAAATCGTATACGGCCCCGATGAATCGTCCAGCGATGCCGGAGACTGTCCGCGCAACAAGTTCCAACGGCTGGCCGGTGAGCGTCATGTAGAGCCGGAAGGCTTTGCTCTTGTCCCTCGCGTTGAACCTGACGATCTGATCGTTGATCATGTTGTCAAGATCGGATTTGTTGGCGTACTCGCCTTCCAGCCACAGGTCCGCTGACTTAAAGTACTTGCGATCATGAACGTCCGGGCCGCCGGCCCAGAGGTCCATGATGATGATCACCTTGGAACCCTGGGGCGCCGCGGCGATCAGGTTGTCATACGAAGTGAGGAACGTCGTTGTCTGGCCCACCCACTTGTATTGGTAAGCCCCGAGCTTGTTGTCCACCATGTCGGCGAATGCGTTGTACTTGGCGGTCCTAGCAGCCTCGTCCTGCAGTTCCTTGGTGAACAGATCCATTGTGAAATGGCTCATCTCCAAGACGACGATTTCCCCCTTGCTGCTTTTCAGGAATGCTGCGACATCGTCCAGCACCCCGGCCATGTCGACTCCCCTGAGAAAGTGGTACGTGTAAGCGCCGCCCCCGCTGGGCAGGTCGATGCGCAAGTCGAGCCAGCGCACGCCGTCTGACAGTTGCTGCGCAACGTTCCGGCGAGTCGCCTGGCTCAGCGGCCTCAAGGTGTCATAGACCGCGCTCAACAAACCTTCTTTAAGGTCGTTGTAAAGACTCGTCCCGATAGGGATCGAATAGCCGGCAATCTTGACCTTGCCGATCTCGCCGAAAAGAAGGTCCGGGATCGCCGTGATCGCGTCGAGCGGCACCTTCATATATCCTGCGACGGCTTCGGGGTCGTTCGAGATCTCGCTCTTGAACGACCAGGTGCCGGTGTCGTGGCTGGCCGGCAGCGTGATCTCCCGCAGCGGCTTCTTGCCGAACGCATCCGCGCGGGCCGCCTCCCGGCCCATCCAGTTCGCGAAATAGCCATAGGGTGCGATGATCCATTTCTCCCATACAGCCAGGTCGCTCACGTGCTTGGCGACGGTTTGCTGAGCGGATAGATAAGTGTTCCACGAGGAACGCAGCGCCACGTTGTCGATTGCCTCCACGGCGGCTGTCGATTGGTCGTTATTTGGATCGACGATCGTCCATTCCTCCCATTCCAATGCCTGCGACGCCTGCTCGGCGTACCAGTTGTTTTGCGCGGAGAGGAAAGTGCCCTTCTCGACAGCGTAGAGCGCCACGGCGCCTTTGAAATGGAGGGCAGCGGTCGACGCCCAATCTTTCGGATTCACGACTTCCCATTTTTCCCAAGCGTCGGGATGGTCGGCCAGCTGCACGCTCTTGCCTTGTTGTGCCGACAGGTACGTGCGGAACGACGAGCGCGCGGTGATGACGTCGCCATAGTGGATTGCCGCGCCGCCGCTCCACGGCCGCACATAGTCGTCGCGGGCCATGTTCCACAGTTCCCAGGTGTTGGATGCGCCGACGTGTGTCGCGCCGGCTCCTTGCCGCGCCGAGAGATACGTGTTCCAGGCGGCCGACTTGAGCACCACGGGCGCCGCCGGCTCCATGGTTGCCGTTGAAGCCGGTGTCTTTTGGTCCTGGAACTTCCAAACTTCCCATGACTGTGGCTTCGAGACGTGTTCGAGCCGATCTCCTTGCTGTGCCGACAAGTACGTGGACCAGGACGACTGCAGCACCACCGAATCGTTGTACTTCACGGGGGTCGTGGTCGTCGGCTTTATCCCGTCCGGCGGCAGGATCGTCCACCGCTCCCACTGCTGCGGGAGCAGAGCCTGAGCGACCGAGCCGCCATCCCGCGCCGACGCGTACTGCCGAAAGTACGCAGATTTCAGAAAGATCGAGTCACCATAATTGAGTGTGGTGGACGGAGTTGCTTCCTTCAGGCCGCCGCCCAGCAAACCACCCGTGATAGGCGGAGCAGCACCGTCATTGCCTCCGCCGCCACCGCACCCGGCGAGAGCGAGCAGCCAAATCAGCATCGCAAGAAGGGGGGGGAATAGCTTTTTCATAGCGATGGAAAATGAATGGGCATGTCTCGGTACTCGATGACAGTCATTCGAAACAGAATAGTACGCAGCCTCTTACGCAGGTTTGACAATTATCAAGAAGATGGACGCGCTCTATGCCAGCGACGAGGCCTTTGTGGCGCGCCGCTCACGCACGGACGATCCGGCGGGGGTGGTTTGGCTTTCGCAACTCGAACGTTGAGCGTCCGCTTCCTTTCACCGGGCAACTTCCGATTTGGGTCGGTTGCGAGCCTTCGTTGCCAAAACCTGAGCGGCAGCCTCCAGTCTCGAGCCGCCATTCGCGGTAAAAGTCACCAGTAACAGGTCTCAGTCGACGGTTGCTCTTCGCGACTTCCACGCGCCCTCCCAAGCAGTTGTAAGGCCGCAGTT
>JAKALI010000535.1 GCA_021813195.1 Pseudomonadota bacterium | reverse complement strand
AATTGCTCGTCAGGGGGAAGGGAGGTCTTCACGATCGACTTCCACTCCCACCCGATGTCGGCGAAGCCCTTGCGCGATATGTTCGAGACGAGCGCGTCACGGCATCGCGGGCATTGTTCGTAACGCGCCGTGCGGCCAATAGCCCGTTCAAGGACGGGCAGATAATAAACGCCATCCTCAGGGAGGCGTTCGTAGCCAGCGACGTCAAGCCATCGGGCCGCTACATCGGTTCGTACGTCCTGCGGCATAGTTTAGCGACGAATTTGGTTCGCAACGGCGCCTCGCTTGAGGAGGTCGGCGACGTTCTGAGACACCGCTCGCGGGCGACGACCATGATTTATGCCAAGGTCGATATGGATGGATTACGATCCGTCGCGCAACCATGGCCGGTCACGGGAGGCGTCCAATGACCCTCCATATCGAACTGGACCGGTACCTCACGCTTCGACGCAGCCTGGGATATGATCTTCGCGAAGATGAAAGCGTGCTTCGACGCTTCGTCGATTTTGCTGCGTCGGAAGGCGATGCCCATATTTCGACCGAGTTGTTCCTTCGTTGGCAGGGCAGCTTTGGAAAGGCGAGACGGCAAACCTGGGGTGGCCGTTACACCATGGTGCGGTTATTCGCCGAGTGGCTTCACGGACAGGACCAGCGTCATGAGATCCCGCCACGCGGCCTTGTTCCACGGCGCGCCAAACGGCCGCGTCCCTATATTTACAGCGACACGGAAATCGTATCGATCGTCAGGGAAGCAGCGCGGTTGCCGTCGATCTACGGTTTGCGCGGCCTGACCTATTCGACCTTCTTCGGACTGATTGCGGCCACGGGCCTGCGTATTAGCGAAGCCATCGGCCTCGACAGCAAGGATGTCGATCTCGCCGAGGGCTCCCTGTACGTTCGGTCGGGCAAGTTCGGCAAAGACCGGCTGCTTCCCATCGAGTCAAGCGTCATCGAGCATCTGAGCGCCTACGCCACGGAACGCGACCGCTTGCTCGGCCACATGCCGTCCCCATTCTTTGTGAAATGCTCAGGCGAGAGAATCGGCATCGACGGTGCGCAATATAACTTCGCGCAGATAGGACAACGTGTCGGTCTCCGAGAAGCACAGCGTGCCTATGGTTTTGGTCATGGACCCCGAATTCATGACCTCCGGCACAGCTTCGCTGTGCGAACAATGATCGGCTGGTATCGGGGTGGAAAAGACCCCGCACGCGAGATGATCAAGCTTTCCACCTGGCTCGGCCATGCCGATCCGAAGGATACTTATTGGTATATCGAGGCCGTTCCTGAACTCCTCGAGTTGGCCAGCCAGCGCGCCGAAGCCTCTCTCGACAGGGAGGCGCGGCCATGACGGACATGACACTGGCCGTTCTGCTCCAGCAGTTTTTCACCGAGCGACTCTGCACGCAGATGCAGGCCAGCCCCCACACGATTGCCGGTTACCGCGACACATTCCGCCTGTTGTTGCGCTTCGCCAGCACGGAACTCGGTCGACCACCGACGAGGCTGGCGATCGAGGATCTCGATGCCGATCTGATCGGCAAATTCCTCACGCATATCGAAACGACGCGTTCGAACAGTGCGCGAAGCCGCAATACGCGCCTGGCCGCGATCCGATCGTTCTTCCGCTACGCGGCCCTGAGTAACCCGGCTCTGATGCTCCATTGCCAGAAGATACTCGCGATGCCCACCAAGCGCTTTGACCGCCGCGCGGTTGCTTTCCTCGACAGAGACGAGATGGAGGCGCTGGTGGCCGCCCCTGATCGCTCGACATGGACGGGCCGACGTGATTACGCGTTGATCATCCTGGCGCTTCAGACAGGCCTCAGGGCGTCGGAGATTATCGGCCTTGCGGTACGTGACCTGGTTGCCGGCGCCGGCGCCCACATCCGCTGCATCGGCAAAGGACGCAAGGAACGGTGCACGCCATTGCGTCGCGAAACGGTCAAGGTGCTGGAAGCGTGGCTCGGAGAGCGTGGCGGCAACCCTGACGATCCGCTCTTCCCGACGATCAGGGGGAGCAGGCTCAGTCGCGATGCGCTGGAAAGGATCGTCCAGCGGCACATTCTTGCAGCAACTGGAAAGTGCCCGACACTCGCCGGCAAGCGGATCAGTCCGCATGTGTTGCGTCACAGCACGGCGATGGACCTCCTCCACCATGGCGTCGATCAGTCGGTGATCGCGCTTTGGTTGGGCCACGAGTCCGTCGAGACCACGCAAATCTATATTCACGCGGACCTGCGGCTAAAGGAGCGGGCGCTGGCAAAGGTCACGGCGCCTGACGTGAAGCCTGGCCGATACCGACCGGACGACAAGCTCCTCGCGTTCCTCGAAGCACTCTGATTATGCCGCCAAGCCGCGCAGGGCACTCTCGGCAATCTGTACGCGGAAGGCTCCGGCGCGGCATAATCCGTCACACGGCATTATGCGCGTTATGCCGATATCGGCATAACGCGCAAATGACGTATCGGGGGCTGCCCGTTACGGCGTCGAGGCATTCCATCAGGGCGAGATTGCCGTCGCCCGCTGCGCGCAGCAGCGTCTGGAAATTCGTCCGGGCGAAGGAGGGGATACTCATATCCGGTCTCCGTCGTTGGAAATCGTCTCGGCGAGCCAGCCATCGGTGTAGATCCAGTCCACGGTCTGGCCGGTGGCGAGATCGAGCACATGCGCGCCGCCGCCGAATCCGTCGAGCCGCGGCTTCGAGCAGGTGTTGGCGTACTGGAATCCCCATCGGCCTGTGAGGCCTAACTCGGCTGCGCAGCGTTTGACGAACTTGATCAGCCGTTCAGGATCGCCGGTGATGTCATCGCGCATCCAGAGGTTCGTACCGCCGTGCTCGGGCTGGATCGACAGCAGAAATCCTTCGGAGGGCGGTTCTTCCGAAGCGCCCTCCTCTGACAGAGCATTGTAAAGATCGAGGGCGCGGGCGGCGTTCTCGGGCGTGCCGACATCAAGCAGGCACGAAAATCGAGTGAAATAGTCGGCCATGTCAGGCTCCTGAAACGAAAAGGCCCGGCGCGAGGCCGGGCAGGTTTGGGAATGGATGGCGAAGTCAGCGGAGAGCGGTTTGCGCCGCTCCCCGCTGGCGCGATCACTCGGCGGCGATCATGGATTCATCGTCCTCATCAATGTCGGCGGGGTTTTCTTCCTCGTCCTCCCCGGTGAGGAAGGCGGGAAGAGCCTCATCGGCGCCATCCTGATCAGCGGGTTCGGGCGCCAGGTCGCTTTCGGCGCCAGCGAGACGCAGCGGCTCGGGCAACCAGCCGGTGTCGGCCAGCAGCCGTTCCGCCTCCTTGGCCATGTCGCCCTTCTTCATGTGGTCGATGAGCTGCGCGGCCCGTTCCCCGGCGCCCTCGCGGACGGCTTCGATGATATTGGCCTTGGTGACGCGGCCAAGATAATTGCCGACCGTCGGCCGCCATCCCACCTGCGCCATGTCGAGGCCGGTCGCCCGCGCGAGACGGTCCGCCTGCGCAAGGCGGACTTTCAGCCCGTGCTCGCTGACGCCAGAACCGCCGTAGGGATTTGGCCGCTCATAGAGCGCGTTGACGCCATAGCTGACGCAATGGGCGAGCAATTCCATGCGATTGTCGTCGTCGAGCGCCACGAGCCAATCCCACAGGGCCTCGTCATCGGCCGGAACATGGTCGCCCCAGCGTTCATGCCGATCGGTGACGGATTTTGCGGAAACGCAGTCCTTCATATCCTCAGCCTGCGCGGCGAATTGAATCTGCCGGACATTGGCTTCGAGCGCGCCCGTCGCGGGCCGATGCAGGAACGTGTCCGACACCAGCTTGTGCAGCAGCGCCGTCATGGCGACATACGGATGGCTGGCCACGGCGTCGCGCAGGGCAAGCGTGCGATGCGCCGTCAACTCGGTGACGAGGCGTTCGGGCAGCGGCTTGACGCCATCCTCCTCGTCTTCCTCCGCCGCCGGTGCGGACTGACCGCCGATAGTGATGACGGCGTGCTGGTTTGCGGGCGCCGCCGGTTCGCCGGTCACATCCTCCAC
>JAKALI010000534.1 GCA_021813195.1 Pseudomonadota bacterium | reverse complement strand
TATTCGCCTCGCAATGCTTCAATCGGATCGACAGCCGCTGCCCGGCGCGCCGGCAACGCCGACGCCAGCAGCGCCAGCGCAAACACGGCAATAGCCGCCAGCGCCAGCACGCGGGGATCGAATGGGCTTACCTGGAACAAGAAGCTGCGCAAAAGGCTGGAAGCCGCTGCTGCTCCAGCAAGGCCGATCAGGACTCCGGTCACCGCCAGTTTCGCTCCGGAGATCAGCACCAGCCGCACGATGTCCGCGCGCTGCGATCCCAGGGCCATTCGGATCGCCATCTCCCGCGTGCGCATGGCGACGGAAAACGCAATCACGCTGTAGATGCCCATGAGCGCCAGCAGCACGGCGGCCGCGGCAAAGCTTGAGATCAGCGCGGCATTGAACCAGTGTGGCGCCTCCGTGCGGCTCAACGCCTCGTCCATCGAATGAACCTTGGTGAGCGGAAGCTGCGGATCGATGGACAGAACCCTCGCGCGCAGCGATTCGATCATGCTGTCGGGCGGCAGCGCCGTGCGCAGCACGATACTTCCAGCCTGCGCGTTCAGCATGCCGGGCGGCACCAGCTTTCCGTAGGAGGCCATCAGTTGGCTGGAGGGCTGGTAGATCTCGTACTGCGTCGGAGCGTCCACGGCCATCTGCTTGATATCGCCCATTACGCCCACTACCGTCATCCAGGGCGTGGGCGTCTTGGCGTACCCCCAGCGCAGGCGCTTGCCAATCGGGTCCTGTCCGGGCCAGAAATGCTCGGCGAGCATGTGGTTCACGATGCAGACCAGCGGCGCCTTCACGTTGTCGACCTCGGTGAATACACGGCCGCGCAGCAGCGGAATCCCCGCCGCGCGGAAGTAATCGCCCATTACCTGAGACGGCCAGGCAATATCCACTTCAGTGCCCTTGGGCGGAACGTAACTATCGGCGACGAATGTGCTGTTGCGGACCATTCCTGAAACTGGCAGGTACGACGTGATTCCCACCGACTCGATGCCCGGCGAACGTTCGAGCCTGCGTAGCAAGGTGCTATTGAATGTATCGATGGCGGCCTGCCTCGAGTATTGCTTTTCCGGCAGCCTATAGTCCGCGGTTAGCAGGTGATCGGTGCGAAAGCCTAAATCCACGTCGCGCAGCTTCTCAAAGCTGCGCAGCAACAGGCCTGAGGCGATCAGCAGCACCAGAGCCACGGCAATCTCCGCGACTACCAATGCAGAGCGCAGGCGCGCCTGCGCTCCACTAGCCGATCCCGTGAGTCCGCCGTCTTTGAGCGTCTCGTTCACGCCGGTGCGCGCCGCCGCCAGCGCCGGCGCCAGCCCACACAGCAAACCGGTCAGCAATGCCGTGCCCATCGCAAACAGGACCACGTGCCAGTCGAGCCGGATAGATTCGACACGTGGCAGCGACTCCGGCAAAAAGCTGATGCCAACCCGTACGGCCAGCGCCGCCAAGCCCAGTCCAATCACGCCTCCCGCAAAGCTCAACGCGAGTGTTTCCACGAGGCTCTGCCGCAGCACTGCCGCGCCGCTCGCGCCCAGCGCCCGCCGCACCGCAATCTCCCGCCGCCGCCGGATCACGCGTACCAGCAGCAGTCCGGCGAGATTGGCGCAGGCGATAAACAGCACCACGGCAACGGCCAGAAACAATATGTGCAGCAAGGGTCGCGCCTGCGCCACCGTGTCTTCGGCCAGCGGGCGAACCATGGCGCCGATACGCTGGCTGCTCATGTAGGCGGGAAAGTTGCGCGTGATCTGCCGCGCCACGCGCCCGGCGTCCTGCTGGGCCTGCGCGGGTGTCACACCCGGCTTGAGGCGCCCGACCATTCCGCAGCACCAAGCAGCCGCCTCTTTCATCTCATCGGGCGTGGGACTCAAGGGCACCCACAGCCGGCTCTGATCCATCTGGCCGGGGATGAGCGGGAACTCGAAGCCGCGCGGCATTACGCCGATGATCTCGTAAGTCTTGCGGTTGAGTTCGATCTTGCGGCCCAGGATCTGCGGATCGGCGTGAAAGCGGCTGTGCCACATCGCGTAGCTGATCACGGTTACCTGCTGGCTGCGGTCGTCTTCCTGCTGTGTGAAGGTGCGGCCCATCAAGGGCGCAACTCCCAGCAGAGGAAAGATGCTCGCCGTGACTCGCGCCGCACTGATCTCGGCGGGCGCGCCAGCATCGGAGAATTCGTAGCCGGCCTGCTCAAACCCGCCAAGGGCGGCGAAGCCCCGCGTCTCGCGCTCGTAGGTAAGAATCTGCGGCATGGTTACGCCGATATGGCCGTTGCTGCCCATACTTATACCCGGCACAGTATCCCCCAGCACCACCAGCCGCCCCGGATCGGCAAACGGCAGTGGCCGCAGCAAGATGCCCTCGACGATGGAGAAGATCGCCGTCGTAGCGCCGATGCCGAAGGCCAGCGTGAGGATAGCCGTCACCGCAAATCCGGGCGACTTTCTCAATTGACGCGCTGTGGCGCGTAACTCCCGCACAAACGAATCGACAGCCGATTCCCAGCTACCCGACCATACGTTGTGCCGCACCATCTCGCGGCTGCCTATTTCTGCACGGGCCTCGCGCACGGCATTCTCCCGGCTCATACCGCGTTGCAACTTATCCTCCACGGAGTCCGCGAAGAAGCTTCTGAGTTCCTCTTCGATCTGGGAGTTGCGCTCGGACGGGCGAATCAATGCCCGCACACCAGCCATGAGACTTCGCAGCATGTCTCCCCTCTCTCAGGCTTCAAGAATCCGTTCGATAGCGGCGATCTGGCTGCCCCACTGGCGGCATTCCTGTTCAAGAGCTTTACGCCCGGCGGCAGTCAGCGTGTAATATTTCGCCCGGCGGTTATTTTCCGTCGAGCGCCATTCCCCGCGAATTCGCCCAGCCCGCTCCATGCGGCTCAGTGCGGGAAGCAGCGACCCCGGATTCACCCGGAACACACCGTCGCTCACCTGCTCGATGCGAAGTGCTATTCCGTACCCGTGCATCGATTCGAGAGCCAGCGTCTTGAGCACCAGCATTTCCAGCGTCCCTTGAACCAGCTCGAGATTCCTCACGCCCACGGAGCCCTCCGCTAGATAATCTAGAGATATAAGACTGTCTCCTCTAGTTTGTCAAGATGTAGAAAAGGAAGAAACGACAGTGCGAATTCAGCCACCGCTCAAGCGGGCGGCAGATGGCCAGTTTGCATGCTGGCATCTTTGGCGGCCCGGGAGTATGACCGGCTACTCGGACTTTGGCGAACCTTCGCCTGTCCCGGTGATTCGCCTGACGCAAGCGGGAGAACGGGCCCGTTCACAGGTATCATTAACCTGCAGAACCTCGAGCGCACGGGCCTTGTACACAGCAAGGCAAAGCCAAACAAGAAATGTTGGGGGCCGCCGAGAGTGGACCCTTGAGGGGAGATTCTATTGCTTCACAACGCTGGCAGTTCTCGGCAGGACGGCAGTCGCGCGCTGGAACGAAAAGCTCCAGGCTTTCCTGACCTGATGTGGCTTCTGTCACTGCTGATATGCACGCTCGGGGTGGCGCTGGCGTTCGTCTACCTTGATGTACCGATGGCCCATCGCGTCTATGGGCTTCTTGGGTCAGCTGCAATCCTTGGGAAGGGATTTGCAAGTGCCGTTCTTCTCGGTATCGAAGCGGCTGTTGCGCTGGCGCTACTTTGTATTCGGATAACGCGCGGACATTTGTCGCGTTTTGGTGAGGCGACCGCGCTCGCCTGTCTGACCTCCATCTGTGCATACGCAATCAACGACAGCACTCTGAAGCTCTTTTTCGGGGTACCGAATCCTGCAGCCGTGTTGCACGGAACCCGACATGCATTCGATCTCCTAGCCGGATCTTCGAACAGCAGCTTTCCCTCGGGCCACATGGTCCTCGCCGGCGCCTTCGCAGGTGTCTTCATGCGACTCTATCGAACCAGTATCTTGCCGTTATCCGCACTGCTGCTCATTGCGGCAGTTCTGCTGATCGCCGGTGACTGGCATTTCGTCAGCGATGTAATCGCCGGGGCATTTCTCGGTATCTC
>JAKALI010000533.1 GCA_021813195.1 Pseudomonadota bacterium | reverse complement strand
TGACCGCGGCCGTGCCCGAACACATCGGCGCCTGTCGAGCGGGGATGGTCCCCGCCCCAAGACGGGAGCCTCACGATGTCGCAGAATCTCACCCTCGCTCAGGATCACGCCCTCGATCTCGCCCGCACGCTCATGGTGCCGGTGACGCTGTTCGAGGTTGACGGCGCGTTCGGCGTGATGCCGACGGCGGAGCTCGAGCAGGATGAAGTGACTGTCATCCACGAATACGACCCATGGACCCCGGCTCATTGAGCCGGGAGACCGGTGCCGCTGGCGCCTTGCCGCAGGCAAGGGAAGCTGCGCCGCGGCTGGAATCCAACGTGTTGGACCGCTTGTCATCGCGCCCTTGCCTCCGGCAGGCTTCGCGGCCGGTCGGTCCCGTTCCGGGCCTGCGGAACCAGAAGAACCAACCGAAGAAAGGACCGGGTGGCGGCCAGCGCGCCCGGTGTGGAGATATGGAGAAGAAAGATATTGAAGAGCTGCGCACCAAGGTGGCGTGCGCAGCCGTGCTTGAGAAAGATGGTTGGAAGATCGACCTCAAGGAAAGCACGCGGCGCGCGCTCAAATATCGCCGTGGCGCCGATATCGTCATCGTGATTCACGACGGTCGCGGCTGGTTTGATCCGTTGTCGTCGGCCAAAGGCGATGTCTTCGACCTCGCTGAGCATCTTGGCGCCAAGGGATTCCCCGCGGCGTGCGATCATATCGCCGACCTGGTCGGGTTCGTTCCGACAGCGCCGGCCTGGACGCAAGCCCCGAAACCGACGCCGATAGCCTCTATCGCCAACCGTTGGTCCCGACGTTCGCTGCCCAGACCGGGCTCCGCCACCTGGCGGTATCTCGCCGCCGAGCGCTGTATCCCTGACAGCGTGATCGCCGCAGCCGTCGCTCAAGGCTGCCTGCGGGAGGGGCCGCAGGGCAGCATGTGGGCTGCGCACGATGACCTCGCCGGCCATGTCATCGGCTGGGAAGAACGTGGTCCGCGCTGGCGCGGCTTCGCCACCAACGGGACCAAACAGCTCTTCCGTCTCGGTCCGGTTGACGCCCCGCGGATTTGCGTCACCGAGGCCGCGATCGATACCCTGAGCCTCGCTGCGATCGAGGTTCTGCGATCCGATACGCTATATGTGAGCACCGGCGGCGGCTGGTCGCCGGCGACGGAGCTGGCGATCCGCAGTTTGGCGAGGCGCGCTGGCGTCCGGCTTGTCGCCGCGACCGACAACAATCGGCAAGGCGACGTCTATGCCGATCGTATTCGCGGCATCGCGGCAGAGGCGTCAGCATTCTATGCGCGATCGCAGCCGCGTGCGGGCGACTGGAATGAAGACCTGAAGAATCTGGTGGCCCGCCTGGACAACGAACTGGTCCGGGCCAGCGCGTAGGTCGATGCCGCCTGCCGGTCGGCGCGTCAAGGGAAGCTTCGCCCGCGTACCGCGGCCCTTGACCCGCCCAACCGGAGAGGCGGCCGCCCGAAGGGTGTTTGCAACACCCAAAGGGAAGGATCGACCGATGCCTCTGTGGACCATCGAAACCACCTATCGCCTGCCCGTCTATCGGCACAAGACCTACGAGGCGAACACACTCGCGCAAGCCTGCCGTCTCGCCATCGAGGATGATGATTGGAGCCAGGAAAAGCGAGACTACGAATCCGGCGGCGAAACCTACGTGACGGGAATCTGGTCTGGCTCGGACGCGGCTTATAGCGGCGACTCCCATGCCATTCCTTCACACTATACCGAAGCGCATCAGCGGCTCGCGCAGCATTTCGAGATGCTGCTCGGCCTGGTCAAAGTCCTGGCGAATCCGAATGAGGGATCGCCGGACCCGAACTTCTGGCGCGAGCGCGCCCAGCCTGCCATCGTCAAGGCCGAGGCGATCCTCGCCGGCGCCCGCGATCCCGACGCGGGAGACGCATCATGACCGAATATGTCGTGAAGATCGGCTTTTGGCTGCGGGCCTATGACGGCCTCACCATCGAGGCTTCGTCCGACGCGGACGCGATCGACAAAGCCAAGGTCGCGGCCAAGAGCGCGATGGCGTCGATGGCGCAGCCCGAGCACATCGACACCGACGAACGCCGCGAAGGCGTCATCGCCTTCATCGACCGGGTCACGGTCGATGGCAGACAACCGGTCGTCGAGGACGTCGCATTCGACGACGATCGGATCCACGCGCCTCAGCACCGAGCGGAATCGTGAGCTCCGTGTCGACGCGTTGCTGCTGACGGCAGTCCGTCGCGTCTCGTCGGTGAATTGTTCGAACCCCTGCCGAGTCATCGAATCCTGGCCGCCAAGCGTCGGATATTCGCTCGACGCAGCGCCTTGCCAGTCAACGGACAAGCCGTTCCCGCATCGAATCCGATGCGTGACAGGCAAGGCCTGGCTGCGTCCGGCCGCGCATCCAACGCAACGCGGTCAGGAGCGACGGACAATGTGCAGGGTTCTCAACAAACATCACGCGGGGATTCCGGCAGGCGCCGTCTATATCGGTCGCGGTTCGAAATGGGGCAATCCGTTTCGGATCGGCCCCGACGGCAGCCGGTCGGCCGTGATTGCGAAATACGAACGCTGGCTTGCAGATCAACACGATCTGTTGCGCGCGCTCGACGAGCTGCGTGGCGGCGATCTCGTCTGCTTCTGCGCACCGCGTGCGTGCCACGGCGATTTGCTGCTTCGGCTCGCAAATGCGACGCGCGAAGCACGGATCGCATGGTGGCGTGCGGTCAATGCAGCCGCGTGAGCGGAGGAGGCGCGGAAGTAGAAGGAGAAATAGAGCGGATGAACCGTTGCCGCATGTCCGTCCGGCGCGTCAAGGGTCCGCTTTGCCTGCGTTCCGCAGCCCCTGACCCGCCGGACCTGTGATGCGGCCCGCCTGGAGATGTCTGCAACATCTTCAGAAAAGGGCAAGGCAATGGACAGAAAGGAAATCGCGATCGCGCTCCTGCGCGCGATCGGCATCCAGGAATTGGAATACGCGCTCGACGGTGGCGGCGACTCGGGTGACTCGACACTGGAGAGAATCCAGCATGTCGACGGCCGCTTGCTCGACAAGCTCCCCGATATCCCAACCGGCATCGATGGCGCAGGCCGGCCGCACACGCTCTCATGGCTCCTCGACGATCTGGTTGCCGATCTCCCCGAAGGGGACTGGGTGAACAACGAGGGCGGCTACGGCACCGTCACCATCCGGCCCTTCGAGGAGGACGAGGACCTCTGCTTCGAATGCGACATGACGTTTCGCCAAGATGGCGATTACGGCGACGAAAACGACGACGCGGAATTCGAGGACGAGGATTTCGATGCCGATGACGACGGCGCCGAGGATACGGAGGCGCTGTCATGAACGCCCTCACCTGGTCCAACCTCGAAACCGCCGCGGTCGAAACGCTTGTCGGGCGCTGTGCAAGCGTCGCCAGCCACATGACGGACAGTCGCGTCGCAGCCTTGGTCGCGCTGATGGCTCTGTCACATGCCCGGCTCGATGCCGACGTGCATGACAATCACCTCGAAGCCGAGCTTCGCGTCCATCCCGCGCCTCCGGGGCACGGTCACGCGGCGGAGCTGCTGGATCATATCGCCTGTGTCGTGAGCGACGTCGCGCGCTGTGCGCGTGGCGAGACGCGTCTCGACATTTCAGCCCGGCTCGACGATTGGGGCTATGCGTTTCTCATGGTCGATCTTCTCGGCGATGGCGCACGCGAAGCCGAGCTCACTGCCTTGGCCGAGTGTATCGGCGCCGCGCTGACGCGCGTTCACAAGCGCGTCGAGGAACTGTGCACACAGCATCTCCGCGCCGTCCTGACGCGCGATGCCCCGCGGGCCGCGTTCCTGTCGCGAGGCCTCACGCTGCAGGCCGAGTGGCTGCTTGCGCCAGATCTCTCCGGCGATGCATCCCGGCCGGACATCCTGGTCCGACGCGCACAGGCCCTCAGCCTGTTCGGAAGCCTCGTCTCGGCGTTGCGAGAGTCTGCCATCACGGAGGTCGTCGATCGCGGAGAACACCTGACGCCGGCGCTTG
>JAKALI010000532.1 GCA_021813195.1 Pseudomonadota bacterium | reverse complement strand
GAACACGACCGTACGGTCGTGTTCAGAACCTATTTGCTGATGGCTTCGGCACGCTGACGCTTGCGCCAGTGCAAGATGTTTCCGGGCGCGGTAACTATGCGAACGGCGCGTGGACCGTCGTATTTAGCCGCCCGTCGAAAGCCGCGGCATCGGACGAGGCTCAGTTTGACGGAATCGATCAAATTCCCGTCGCCGTTGCTGTCTGGAATGGTTCTAATCACGAGCGCGACGGCTTCAAGGCGGTTACGCTGGAGTGGCAGTCTCTGGTCTTTGGGAAACGCTGAAAGGCCGCAAGTGCTCTACGGCGGGAGCAGGCGCTTCGACCTTTCACTACCCCGATCCAGTTTCAAGGCGAGGGATGAGCCGGCCGAGGAGTGCTCGGCTCCGACCAGCCTCGGCGACTCACGCCATCTTTACGTCACCGCCGCGCCCGGCGATGCGACAAAGTGTTGTCCGGACGGCCTCGCGCAGACCCACGCCCTACATTCCGCACATCGCCCGAGGCAATGCCGGTGATTTTTCCCGCTCAAGCAATCAATCGGCGCGATGATAGGCTTGAAGCGGTACGCCGAGCAGGGCAAGGGCCGACGCGCTGTTGTGGGTGCTGTTTCCCGTGTTCCTGCACGGTCGCGGGCTCGGAATCGTATCCATCGGCTGGATCTCCGCCGTCTACGGCATGGTCTGGGGAGTCTCTCAGCTCTGGACCGGGGCATTGTTCGACGCGATCGGCCGCAAGAAGACGATTGTCGCGGGAATGTGGGTGCTCGGCGCCGGGGTCGCCGCCTGCGGGTGTACACCGATGCCGCCCAATCGCTCGGCAAGATCGCAACCAAGGTCGAAGAGCTCGGCGTCGACCTGCTCTCGATCGCGGGCCACAAGGCCTACGCCCCGAAGGGTGTTGGCGCTCTCTACGTGCGCCGCGGGATCGAGATCGAGCCGCTCAGTCACGGCACTGGCCACGAGGGCGGCCGGCGGGCCGGAACGGAAAGCGCGCCGCTCGCGGCGGCCCTAGGCAAGGCGTGCGAGCTCGCGCAGTCCTGGATCGGTATGCCTGGCGTAGAGCGCCTGCGAGATTTGTTCTGGGAGCGCCTGCAGGCCGCCTTCGGCGATCGCGTCCTCCTCAACGGCCATCCTCAGCGGCGTCTGCCCAATACCCTCAACGTCTCGTTCGTCGGCCGAGTCGGTGCCGAGATCCTCGCACAACTACCGGAGGTGGCCGCCTCGACCGGCTCGGCTTGCCATTCCGGTGAGATCGCGCTCTCGCCTGTGCTAAACGCGATGGGCGTGCCAGCCGAGATCGGCATCGGAGCGATCCGCTTCAGCCTCGGGCGGGGCACGACGCAGGCGGACGTCGAGGAGGTCCTACATCAGTTGAGCCGGGCGCTCCGTACGTAAGCAGACCGGTCGCGCCGACAAACATCGGTCCAGCCCCGGCCTGCCGGGGGTCCCAACCGCGCAAAAGTTTGATGTACCGCAATTAGCACGCTGGCATATTCGCATTATCCTTTGAATAATGGTTTGACATATGAGCCCCCGACAAGTGAAGAACCTGCTTTATGAGCAGGTCACCCGCATCGGCAAGGCCGTCGCGAGCCCGAGGCGGCTGGAACTGCTGGAGCTGTTGAGCCAATGCGAAAAGAGCGTCGAGACACTGGCGAAGAACGCGGACCTGAGCGTCAAGCTCGCGAGCGTCCATCTCAAGGAGCTCAAGGCGGCGCGGCTCGTGGACAGCCGCAAGGCGGGAAGGCGCGTGTACTACCGGCTCGCCGACCCCGCGGTTGCGTCCTTGTGCGTGATGATGCGCATGCTCGCCGAGGAGCGTCTGCTAGATCTGCAAGACGCCATCCGGCGGTTTGTCTCCGAACCGGGCGAGCTTTTCCCGGCCGATCGGCACGCCTTGCTCGGCAAGGCGAGGCGCGGCGAGGTGATCATCATAGATGTTCGCCCGGATGATGAATATCAAGCGGGGCATCTTCCGTACGCGCGCTCGCTTCCGCTCGGCGAGCTCAAGAAGCGCCTCGCCCGACTGCCCAAGGACAAGGAGATCATTGCCTACTGCCGCGGCCCCTATTGCATGATGGCGAAAGAGGCGGTCGCGCTCCTTCGACGGCGCGGCTACCAGGCGGCGAAGTTGGGGGATGGTGTGAACGAATGGCGCGCGGCCGGTCTGGCCCTCGCTGTGGAGCAGTGACCGCCGCTCGAGGTTATGCCCTCATGAAGGAGAACGCCCTGGTCGAATTTTCCATCGCGCATCCGAAGATCGTCTTCGGCATCGTGCTGCTGGTCACGCTCGGTTTCGGCGCCCTGCTTCCGCGGATGCAGATTGACACCAATCCCAAGAACATGCTGCCGCCGACCTCCGACGTCCGCGTGTGGAACAACACGGTCGACCGGACCTTCGCTCTCTACAAGGACACGATCGTCATCGGCATCGTCGACCCGCAAGGCGTGCTGAATCCCGACACGCTGCGAAAGGTGCGCGACATCACGGACGAAGTGTTGAAGATTAAAGGCGTCGCCGCGCGCGATGTCTCCAGCTTCACCACGATCGACAACGTCACCGCCGAGGGCGCGGGGCTCAAGGTGGCGCCGCTCGTGTCTAAGATTCCGCGCACCGCCGCCGAGCTCCAGGCGTTGCGCAAGACCCTGCTCGAAAATCCGCTCTTCGTCGACCGCGTCATCTCCCGCGACGGCAAGGCTACGGCGATCTACGTGCCGCTCGATAAGGGCGCCAACGGCAAGCAGGTCTCGGACCGCATCCGCCAGATCGTGGCCAAGTACAGCGGCGCGGAGCGCTACTACGTGGCCGGCGACCCCGTGGCGCGCGACACCTTCGGCGCCGAGATGTTCAAGCTGATGGGCATCTTCTCCCCCATCGCCGGGATGATCATGCTGATTGCGATCTACGCCATGTTCCGCAACGTGGCGCTGGCCGTGACCATGATGCTCGTGGCGATGGTGGCCATCGTCTGGACCATGGGGCTCGGAATCGGCCTGGGTTTCCCGATCCACATCATGAGCTCGATGGTGCCGGTATTCCTGATGGCGATCGCAACCGACAGCATCCACATCTTCAACGAGTTCTACTTCCGACTGCGGGAGCACGAGGATAAGAGAAGGGCTCTTCTCGAGACCATGGCGACGGTCGGACGGCCGGTGCGCTATACCGCGCTCGCGACCGCGGCGGCCTTCGCTGTGCTGCTATTCATGCACATCGTGCCGGTCAAGGTGTTCGGCGGGCTGGTCGTCTTCGGCACGATCGTCCTGCGGCTATTCAGCTTCAGCCTGATTCCAGCGATTCTCACGGTCGTCCGCGAGAAAAAGTTACGCCACGCGGCCGAGGATTTCGCCGCGAGCGGCACGGCGCGGTGGCTGCAGCGGCTCGGCACCTGGGGCGCCGAGCGCCCGACGGCGACGGTCGCGGCCGGGCTGGTGCTGATCGCGGTTGCCGTGATCGGCGTAAGCCGCATCGTCGTAAACAACAACCTAGTGGCCTGGTTCAAGCCGGGCAGCGACATTCGCGTCGCCGACACGGTCATCAACCGCGAGCTCGGCGGCACCTCGCTCGCCTACATCGTGGCGAGCGCCGCCCAGGCGGGAGCGATCAAGCAACCCGAGACCCTGCGCTACATCGAGGGGCTTCAGCGATACCTGGAGAAGTTGCCGGTCGTCGGCAAAACGATGTCCGTCGTCGACTACGTGAAACGCATCAACCGCGTGCTGCACGATGACGACCCCAAGTTCGACGCCGTTCCGGAGACGGCGGACACGGTCGCCCAGTACCTGTTCCTGTTCAGCATGTCGGCCAAGCCCTCGGACCTCGACAACGTGGTCGACTACCCGTTCCAGAAGGCCAACATCTGGGTGCAGCTCAAGACCTGGGATGCCGCGGCGATGGGAAGCGTGATCCGGGCGGTGCGCGAATACCAGCGCGCGCATCCGGCCGATCTGAAGCTGGCGCCCGCCGGCATCGCCTATTTCAACCTGGTGTGGAACCACGAGGTCCTGTGGGACATGGT
>JAKALI010000531.1 GCA_021813195.1 Pseudomonadota bacterium | reverse complement strand
AGGCACGTTCTGTACGCGCTGGGTCGAAACAGAGCGCGTCTATACGGGTAATCGGCCCGTCGTCGTCATGTCTCGTCTTCCCCAAACGATTCGTGCAGGGACGTCAGCGTTTCGATCGCGTTCTGCACCTTGGTAGTCGGCGCGGTGCGCAACACGCGCATCATGGCGGAGAAGTTCTCATCCTGCCCTGTGGCAGCCGACGCCAGAATATCACGCACGTCGCAATTCTCTCCCGGAGGAGTGGGGGGCGCCGTTCCGAGCGATAAGGTCTTGCGTGGTGGTGGCGGCGGCGCAGGCGCAGGCCGTGACACAAGCGTGAGAGGCGCGGGTGCTGGTAACGCCGGCGGCGCTTTGGTCTTGCTTGCAGTGGTTTTCGTCCGGCGCGGTGACGGCGCCTTGCGCGCCGCCGCGCTTGTTGCCGTCGGCGGCGGTGTTGTTGTGGCGGGCGGCGGCGCCGCGGCCGGCGCTTGCGCTGGCTCCGGCGCTGGATTGATGGCGCCCTGGAGCGCCTCATCGTGCCAAGCTCGCAGCTTGGGAAGAGGCGGTGGGGAGCTTTTCGCGCGCTCGTAAAGGGCGCGGTAGGGTTTGTCCAGGTAGTGACGAATCTTGGTCAACTCGAACGACGGCGAGTTCTTCACCATCAGGATCGACAGGCGCGGCGACATCTCCCTCAGTTCCAGCGGGCTTCGCAGCGGGCGCGGTGTGTAATGCGGGGCCCAGACGCGTGGCGCGAAGATGCCCTGCCCCGGACGCTGAATGGGAGTCTTGTAGACCTGCGTCGTCTCGCCCAGCATCTCGGACACGAATTCCGAGGTCTCCAGATCGTTGATCTGGATGAACAGCTTGATCTGCGAACCCGAGACCGTCGTGATGCGGGTATGGCGGCCATAAAGCTCGTCGAGCTGCGCAATGTCCTGCATGACGATCGCCATGCGGAAGCCGTAGCCCGCTGATATCGTGATCTTCGAGATCAGCGAGTCCATCCGGCCGACATGGAAGAACTCGTCCAGCATCAACAGGACCTGGTGCGGTTCGTCCGCTCCGGGAATCTTCTCCATCAACAGGTCATGGATCTGCTGAAACAGGATGCGAATGAGCGGTCGGAAGATCGAGAGCTCGGCAATGGTGCAGCCGATGAAGATCGTCATCGGCTGCCGGCGCAGCTCGCGAATGTCGAAGTCGGACGTTTCGGTCGCGGCCGAGATCAGTCCGTTGTTCCACAGGCTCATCGCCATATTGACGTTGAAGACGGCGCTGTTTCGGGTCTCCGGCTCGAGCGCGATGTATTGGTTGAAGCTGTCGATCACCCAGGTCGGCAGATGGTCGCGTTCTGTTTTGACGATGGCGCGCAGCACCGTGGAAATATCTTTGCCCGTCGTGGTCATCCTCGCCACCGTGCGCATGTGTTGCGCCGTGGTGGTCAGCGGCGACGCCAGTACATAACCGATCAGGGCAGACAGCAGCAGACGCCCGGCGCCGGCCCATGTGTCGTCGGCCTTCTCCGGAATGACGAAGGATGCGACGACCAGGCAGTCGGTCGCCATCCGCTCGTCGCGGCGCACGAAATCAAGCGGATTGTATCGATGGGTATCGCTCGACCCTGGTGAAAACATGAACACCTTGTTGCCCATCGTCGTGCGATGGTTCGCCAACGCATCGAAGTTCTCCCGCTTCGGATCGAAGAACACCGCCGAACCTTGCCAGAGATAGCCGTTCGGCAGGACGAACCCGGTGCCCTTGCCGGATCGCGACGGACCGACCACGAGGATGTGGGCCGGTTCGTCGGAGCGAATCGTAGCGCCGTTCAGCGTGCCCAGAATGATCCCCTGCTTGGCGATCAGTCCTTGCTTGGCCGCTCCCATGATCGTGCCGAACCGGGCCGCCCCATAGGGCATCTGGCGGCGATTGACGAAGCCGAAGATCAATCCGCCGATCCCCAACGCGAGGACGGTGGCCGCGCCGTAACCGGCGCGGATCAGGGCTTCGACGCGCGTTGGCGGATAGATCAGCCGTTCGTAGAAATGACGCCAGGCGATCAGGAAAAACTCCGCCGAGCGGTCGGCGTTCTGCTGCCGAAACAGAGCCCAACGGCTGGCGCCCTCACCCGGAAAGCGGCCCGGCGCCCAGCGCATCGCCACGACGATTTCGTAGGCCAGGCTCCAAAGCAGACAGAACGCCAGCAGCAGCAGGATGGCAATTCCGACTCTATAGACGACGACGCGGGCCATGCCGTCCCCTTTCTGCCCCACGCTCCGCCGCTTCTCGTTCCTGCCGCCACTCCGCCATGCGCGAGAAATGGACCGCCGAGGTTCCGCGCCAGCCGCCGATCTTGGTCTGCTGGATCACGATCGGCAGCACTGAGCGAATGTAGGCGACGATCTCCTCGCGCTTCAGCCCCAGGCCCGCCTGCATCACCATGAGCGCGAGTTGCTCGAACGCACCCGAGGGGCTGTCAGCGTGGACAGTGGTGATGCTGCCGGGATGGCCGGTATTGATCGCGCGGAGGAAAGAGTAGGCCTCCGCCCCGCGAATCTCACCGAGGAAGATGCGGTCCGGTCGCAGCCGCAGCGAGGCCTGCAAGAGCATTTCGACCGTGACGCGCGCCTCGCCCTGGTCGCCCTTCGACGCCACGAGCGGCAAATAGTTCTTCTGGACCGGATTGACCTCGCGCGTGTCCTCGATGGTGATGATGCGTTCCTCTTCCGGCACCTCCTTGAGAATCGCGTTCAGGAATGTCGTCTTGCCCGAGCTTGTTCCGCCCGACAGCAGGATCGAATAGCGACTGACCACGGCCAGGCGGATAAAGTCCTCGATGCGACCAGCCTCGAGATGCTCGCAAAGCTGACGGTCGGTCGCTGTCAACGCCCCCTCCCCGGCCGTCTCGACCTTCTTGAACGAGCCGAGCCGGCGATAGTCGTCCAGGCGCATCTCCTTGATGACCTGCTTGCGGATCGCAAAGGCTCCGCCGGCCGTCGTCGCCGGCGGCATCACGCCCTGAAATCGCTCGCCAGAGGGCAGTGCAGCCGAAAGCAGCGGATGCTCCTCGTTCACGCTCTGGCCGGAGTGGCCGGCGACGCGCTCGGCCAGGTGGCGGATTGCATGCTCGGTGAGGCTCGGCACCTCGTGCCGCTCCATCGCGGACTGACCGAAGCGTTCAACCCAGACCTCGCCCGGTCCGTTCGCGCAGATCTCGACGATCTGATCGTCCGCGAGCCACTCGCGAATTGGATCGAGCGCCCGATCAATGAAGACGGTCAGGTTTCGTGGCAGCGCGCTCACGCTTCAACTCCGTCAGAGCTTCCTTGACCGGATCCGGATAAAAGGAAGAGAAGTCCAAGTCGCGCCGAACGAAGACGATGATCCGGGTGCCCTGGTCGAGATAGATGGTCGGCGGGATGTTGATCGAGTTGCGCAGAGCCTCCTGTGCGATATTGGTCAAGGTCTGCGAGACGTTCTGGGCGGCGATCTGCCGGGCCTGCAGGCTCAACTGGTTCTGGTTGACGCCAGTCTGTGTTTGCGTGACGACGCCCGTGACCGGATCGGTCGTGGTGATGACGGTGCCGTTGCCATAGCCGTTGGTGTTCTGGCCATAGGCGCTCAGGAATTGCGCGGCGCCGCCGACGATCGACAGCATGATCGCAGCGCCGAACCGCTCCACATAATGGTTGTCGACGAAGCCGGCATTCCCGGCCCGGCCGAGATCGTCGGCGCCGTTCGAGCCGAGTTGCACGGAGACGCCGTCCGACCGCAACAGCCTCGTCCAGACGACGAAGACTCGCGTCTGGCCTTGCGCAATTCCCGATTTGTATTCGCCGATGAGACGGCTGCCGGCCGGGATCAGCACGCGTCGTCCGTCGAACGACCAGACGTTCTCGGTGACGGTCGCGCGCACCATGCCAGGCAGGTCGCTCTGGACGGCAGTCTCGAGCACGCCCCGGATGAATGTTCCCTGTGCGACCAGCGCGTCAATCCGGTTGTTCTTCGTGGCGCGCGAGACGTCGACGCCGGCGGCCGAGACGG
>JAKALI010000530.1 GCA_021813195.1 Pseudomonadota bacterium | reverse complement strand
CGAAAACATGAGCTACTTCCTGTGCCCCAGCTGCGGCACGCGCAGCGATATTTTCGGACATGGCGGTGCGGAAAACGAAGCCGCCAAGCTTGGCGTGCCGTTCTTGGGCGCCGTCCCTCTGCACATGGAGATCCGCGCCCGATCGGATGCCGGACAACCCATCGTCGCGACACAACCTGACAGTCCCCATGCTGCGATCTATCGCGACATCGCCGCCAAGACCTGGGCCGAGGTTCGCCGAGCGGAGGGCGCGCCCTCCGTCGCACCCGACCTCATGGTCTCGCCCGCCAGCGATGTATTGTATGTGGCGTTCGATGGCGCCGAGAAATACGACCTCACGGCCGAGATGCTCCGCGTCATGAGCCCATCGGCAGAAGTGCAGGGACATTCGCCCGAGCAGCGAGTCACAGTTGCGCGCAAGAAAAATGTCCGCATCCGAGAACTCAAACCTGTGGGGACGTACGCGGTGCGCATCGTGTTCGACGATGGACACGATACGGGCCTTTTCACATGGGATTACCTGCGGACCCTAGGCCGAGAAAAGGATGCCCGCTGGCAAGCCTATCTCGCAGAATTGGCCGCCAAGGGCGCCAGTCGCGAGTGAGGGCTGTTTCAAAAGGAACATCGCAGCCGCTAAAGTTGTTTTAGACCGAAGCCGTCTGCGCTCTGGCCGGTATAGCGAGGCCGATCGAAGGGGTTTGGATTTCGTCAACTCGAAGGAGGGTTCCATGAGAACCGCCAAGAGGATACCGTTTACATACTCTGGGTTTTTTGCCCCCGCCATTTTGGTAGCCGCACAGCCAGCGCTCGCAGAACCGACACCAATCGGCGTTTGGCTGAATGATACCGGCCGCGGCGCCATCGAAATTATGCCTTGCGGCGACGCCTTGTGCGGCCATGTCGTCTGGCTGCGTGACGAGAGCGACAGCAAGGGTTGCGGCCGCCAGATCATCGGCGAGTTGAAGTCCATTGCACCGGGTCTATGGGACGGCGGCTGGATTTACAGCCCGGAGCGAAAGAAGACGTTTGATGTGGAAATCAAGCCGCTCGCAGATGGCACGTTGCGCGTGACAGGCTATGCGGGCTCCAAAATTTTTTCGCGTACGATGGTTTGGACGCCCGCGCCCGCAGACCTTGAACGCTGTGGCAGCGAAACTCTTGCCAAAGTCGAACCTCAGCCCGCTGCGCCCACTGAGCCCTCGTTGTCAAAAATCGAGCCTGCGAGACCGTCAGCAGCAGCTGCGAGGAGCGCACCAGCTGAAGCCAGTGCTGCCGCTCCTCCAATCGAGACCCGCTCTGAGGGGCCGACTACAACCGCCGAACAGCCTCGCTCTGACGAAACCGAGGACCACGTCGACTCACCGTCGACAAAGTCCACAAAACAGAAGACCGCCGACACCCCACCGAGCACAAAGGTGAACCGTGAAGGCGTGCTTGCCAAGCTCGCGGAGATCGAGCGTGAGACGGGTTATGGCTTGAAGCGTAAAGCAAATGGGGATTGTCGCCTTAAGGTGCCCTTCGCCGTCATCGATTTCCCCTGTAAGGACTGATGACTGGCCCACGACCAATCAAGCCGCCTGCTTCCAACCGTGCTCCGACAGTGGCAGAACAGACGCCCTGGCGCGGGGCGGGATCATCATGTGGCAGCAGCACGGTCGGGCGGCGCGAATTTTTTATCGCCCGTTTTTCTGCATCTTATTCGGCTGGCTAGGGGCGAGCGCCGCCGCTATCAGCTGGGCGCAAGCTGGCGGATCTTCTGCCGTTTTGAACGAACCTGTGGCGTGTCCGCCAGTCCCGATCGAACAACGGGCCGTCGCGGCGGTGAAAGATGGCGCAACACTGCTGCTCACCGACAGCACGGAATTGCGTTTAGCGGGCATTTTGGCGCCGACGGCCGCCGATGTCCCAGTCCCAGTCGCGACATGGCCGCCCGAGGACGAGGCGCGCCGCGCACTTCTAGGTTTAACCGTCTCGGGCATCGTTGACTTCGCCGCCATCGCGCGACGCGACCGCTATGGCCGGCGGATTGCCCATGCGCGCGTGACGCGCGGCGCCGAGGTTCTTTGGCTGCAAGAGGCTTTGGTGTCATCGGGTCAGGCGCGCGTCGCACCCCTGCCGGGAGAGACGGCTTGTCTGCGACCGCTCTTGGCAGTGGAAGACTGGGCGCGGCGTCAGCAACGCGGCATTTGGGCTAATCCAGCGTACGCCGTGCGCCCGGCACACGCCACCCGTGACCTCACCAACCATCTCTCAACATTCCAGATCGTGGACGGCCGGATCGTCGCGGTAGGCCGCGCGCGCCATCACATCTATCTCAATTTCGGTGCCAACTGGCGGTGGGACTTCACGGCCGCGCTGGAAGTCCGCAACCAGACCGAACGCGCGGCGACCTTCGAGCGCCTGAAACGGCTCGAAGGCCGGCGTGTGCGCGTCAGAGGATGGATCGTGCGGCGCAATGGCCCGTACGTCGAACTTGCCTCGGAAGAGGTTATTGAAATTCTGGACTGAGCTGGCCCATTACCGTCCGCACGTCACGAACTTAAGGTCGCCATGCGCCTGGCGGGATATGGCCATCCACATACGCGTGATAGAGCGCGTCAAGCTGCGCCCAAAGAACATCGCACTTGAAGCGGATGGCATCGACACACGCTTCTTGCATTTCGCGCGTGTGTGCATTGTGTTTCACGAATTCCAACGTGAAGTTGGCATCGCGTGGAGCCTGCGAAAGCCGCCGCTTGAAGTAGGCCATCACATCGTCGTTGACGAAATCATAATTCGCCAACATCCCGGCGATACGCTCGCGATGGATCGAGGGTGCGAAGAGTTCGGTGAGAGACGACGCCGCCGCGACGACGAGTGGCTGCTCGACGACGAAGCGTACGTAGGCTTCCACAGCAAATCGGGTGGCGGGTAATGCGCCGCGCATGCTCGTGACATACGCGCGCTCAAAGCCGAGGCAATCAGTCAGCTTGAGCCAGCGTTCGATTCCGCCGTGTTCATCCGGCAGAACACCGTCATGATCCTGAATGCGATGGATCCACTCACGGCGCAGTTCGCGGTCGTGGACCCGGCTCATGAACGCGGCATCCTTGCGCGGAATGGCCTCCTGATAACAATAGCGATTAAGCGCCCAGGCCGCGACCTGGTCTTTGGTCAGCTTGCCGCCGTGCAAGAGTTTGTGAAACGGGTGAAGATCGTGATAGCGCTCTGGGCCCACCGAGCGCATCTGCGCCTCGAACTCCGCGATGCCCCAGGGCTCCCGCACACCTTCAAAGTGCCTCACAAATTCGTTCATTCCAATCCTCCCGATCATGACGTGGCGGACGTCCTTGGCATGATCCATTCGCCGCCCTTGGCGGCCCAAACTCTCAGCGGGCGGTCGCAAGGCGTTTGATCGGGATCAATTCTGGCGTATCACATCGCATCACGTTCCCGTTCGCTCCTGTTGAACCCAATTCGCGCGCAGGAGGTGGGAGGGTTTAAGATTCCATGCCACACTTCACAATCGCGAGGTGACCATGACGACCGCTGCCACGCCTCCCACTATTCCGCCGCTCGTCAACTTTCGGGAACCCTTGCCGGCCGGGCAGACCTACCGCCCGCCCGCCGAACGCATTCTTGCGGGAGATCCCGTGCAAACCTCTTGGAACCTGTTCACCAGCGCCGACGGTCGATTCAATTCCGGCATCTGGGAGTGCCAACCCGGTAAATGGCGCGCAATCTTCACGGAAAGCGAGTTCTGCTACATCCTAAGCGGTGTATTGGTTGTCGTCGGCGACGATGGTCAGACGGCAACCTATCGCGCAGGTGACGCTTTTCTCTCACCGTCCGGCTTCACGGGAACCTGGGAGGTGCAGGAAACGACGCGGAAGTACTATGCGTTCTACGAGTGAGCTTTCCGCAGGGCGAGCATTGTCTGTCTCGGCGCTCACATCCATCTTCTGAATTATGAGCAGCGCACGCCGCCCCGCGCGCACACGACCGAAAGAGACACGGATCTTTGATCGTGTTGACCAGATCGG
>JAKALI010000529.1 GCA_021813195.1 Pseudomonadota bacterium | reverse complement strand
CTCATGCGGCGACAAGATCGAGGTCGGCGATACCGCATCAAGGGTCGAGCGAAGTCGTGGGCCTGTAACGGAAATCGAAGAACACATTTGCGGTGACGATGTTGAACTTGCGCCATGGCTTCTGTGCGAAACATGCAGCGACTTGGCATTGTCTCTCGATGAGCTTGGCTTCTGTTTTGATCTTGGCGGCGAGAGCCTGAAGGATCAGATCAGGGAATATCGAGAGATTGAGAAAGGAGCTTTGAAATGACAGAGAAAAAAGAGCTATGGCGCGTGGCACGAGAGGCGTGGCATGAGCTTGCGTATGGGATGCGAGATCAAGCTATATGGCAGCATGTCGTCGATGCCATCTCCAAGGAACTGCTGCGGGATGATGAGCCAGTGGCAATTGTGGATGAGTCAGACGAAGGATTCTTTGCTGGCGTCATCCCTACTAGTGAAGGCATTACAGTAAAACGCGGCGACAAACTCTACCTGCGTCCCGCCCCCAAGGTGCCAGAGGGCTGGCAACTGGTGCCGAAGGAACCGCTCATCGGTATAAATTACGAGATCGGGCTTTGGTCAAGACGAAACCATGAAGCGATGCTAGAAGATCAGTCAGCCGCCGCACCGAAAGGAGAAGAGTGATGGCGCACTTACTGTACAAAGACGGTGCTGAAGACACTCCAGAAGTACTACTGGATCGAAACGGGCGAGTTGCTTTGGCCCAGTGCCAACTATGTGGGCGAGCGGAAGTCGAACTTGAATTGCCCTGTATCAACTTTGAGCAAACCCGCGGCGAAAACGCCGAGCTTCGGAAGTTGTGCGAGGAGCAGGAAGGTCGTGTAGCGATGGCGATTGATGCTGTGGAGTCAATGCTCGTGACCTGCAAGTCAGAAAGTGTTTATCGCTACAACCAAGGACTAGAAAGGGTGAATTCTGCCCTCGCCGAACTCAAGGAGCCAAAGCCATGACCCGATTTTGGCGCGGTTTCGTATCAGGACTTTGCCTACACCCTGAAGGCGCGTATCAGATGGCAGTCAAGATGTCCAATTGGTTAAGCAACGAGGCGAAACTATGAATCCGAGCAGGGAAGAATTATTTTTATTGGCGAATCAGTGCCGTCTTGGCACTTATCATCTTGACGATGGTTTCATCATAGATGCCTTGATAGCCTTCTACAACCTTGCCTTTGCAGCCGGCCAAGCGGATCAGCGGGAGAGGGATGCAGGGATTTGCGACAAACTTGAACAACAAACCGGAGGGGCGTTGTTCGGTATCGCCGCCAAAGCTGTCAGGAGCCAATCAAATGACTAATCAGGAGAAGACGATGAACCAACTCACAGCAAACGACGTTCTGAAACTGGTGAAAGATAGGGCGCAATGGTGCCGCGAGAACGGTGAATCAGACATGAGGAACATCATCAGCACAACGAGAAATATCGAGTCGATGATCAAGGAAGGAAAGACTCGCGATGAAATTCTCGCGGCTTTCTTCGATGACGAAGACGAAGACGACTAGAGGGAGCCAATCAAATGACTGACAAAGAACTGCTGACGGTGAAGTAATTCCGCATGTCTCCAACGTTTCTCAGCCCAGAAGAGATCGCCGACCTGACCGACCTGAAGATGCCGGCCTATCAGGCGAAATGGCTTGACCGGAACGGATACCCGTTTGACGTTTCGGCTGCTGGGCAGCCCGAAGGTGCTGCGCGCCTACATTGAAAAGCGTCACGGTGTTGCGTCCACCACGAAAATGGGTGAAAGTGAGCCTGATTTTTCGAGGTGGGAGCGATGATGGTCGGGCGCAGAAAGGTGGCATCACGCTTGCCGCCGAGGCTCTATGAGTCGAAGGGCAAGCGGAAGACCAGCTATTACACCGTCACCAGGGCGAACAAGTACGTCGGGCTAGGCTCTGATCTGATCGCAGCCAAGAAGCGCCTGGCGGAGCTTGAGGGCGAGCCGCTGACGGTCGATACGGTGTCCTGGTTGATCGATGAGTACCTGGCCGAAGTCGAGCGCATGGTTGCGCAGGGTAAGCGCGCACCGCGCACCCTTGCGGATCGCAAGGTCGAGGCGGTCAATCTCAAGGCAGCGTTCGGCAAGATGCGCCCGGATGCCGTCGATCCTAGGCATATCTGGCACTATTTGCACAAAGCAAGGGGCATTGATGCGCCTGTCCGGGCGAACCGGGAAATCACCTTTTTGCAGGGCGTATTCAAGTGGGCGCGCGGCCAGGGGATCGTCAGGGATAACCCATGCGTCGGGGTGGAGCGGAATGAGGAATCACCGCGGGAGCGACTGATCTCGGATACCGAACTCGCGGATTTCGTCAAACTGGCCCGCAAGGATGGCGACGTGAGCACTCGGGCGGCGCTGGCCGTCTATATCGCATTCCTGACCGGTAAGGCACAGGGTCAGATATTGCGGCTGTCGCGCCGGCAGATTACCGCGGACGGAATAGAGTTTCCGGCCCGGAAAGGTGGTGCACGCGTCCTCGTCACATGGTCCGATGAATTAAGAGCAGCGGTCGAGGAATCCCTGGCGATGCCGGCGAAGATTGAGCCTATGTGGATCGTCCATACGCAAGAGGGCGGACCCTACACGTCAGACGGCTTCAAGAAGGGCTGGCAGACGCTCATGGGCAAGTGGGTAGCCAAAGGTGGCGAACGCTTCACCTTCCACGATCTACGGGCGAAGTCAACGACGACGCTGATCGAGGCCGGCAGGAAAGCAAGCGAGCTGACCGGGCACAAACTCGAATCGACGGTGGCGAAAGTCTATGACCGAAGGCATGTTCGGAAGGCCGCGCCGGTCAGGTGATCTTAGGAAATTGCCGTTTTATCTTAGGAAACGGAGTAACCACTATCGCGGAAACCCTTGTGTTATTGGCGGAGTGGACGGGACTCGAACCCGCGACCCCCGGCGTGACAGGCCGGTATGCGATCGATTATAATCAATCACTTAGCGCATTATTTTCCTAAGATGACCCTCCCCGCAAGCCCTGTAAATACGCGGGTCGGCGAAATGATCTTAGGAAATTTTCGGCTCATTTTACGGCCACCAAGCGCCGCATCCGATACCGCCGGCGCCGAGCGATTTCGGACGGCCAGGGCGCCCTCAGATTGAGCCGCAGCCCGAGCACCGCGAACCTCAGTAGCGACATTCCAGACCTCCCCAGAATCCGCCGATCGCCTCCGTCGGCGTGCAGAGCTTCGTTTGGCAGTCGGCCGTGATGATGATGTGAGCGGCCGGGTGACATGCAGCGGTGATCATTTTCGTGGCGCTACGAAAATGATCATTGACCGCGCAACCGGCAAGCATGAGCGACAGGATGGCGAGCTTCACAGGTGATCCGGCGCGGCCTTGCGGTACAGGCCGATAGCGTGCCAGCGCGCGGGGTCGAGCGCCTCGATGCCGCCGGGCGAGTCCTCGATGTGTGTCAAGGATGGGCCAATCCAGGGGAAGCCCGGCAGAGAGATGGGAACCTCTGGCACAGGGTCTGGGCCATTGCGATAGGCCAGCCGCACCTTGACGTGCGCATTGATGATGTCCTGGAGCTGCTGATAGCCAGGGCGAGGCGGCGCAAACAGGGTGAGCTGTTCGACCGGGATGTCATTGACCGCGCACAGGCCGGCCAGGATCGACGCGTGGGCGCATCCGAGCGAGTGCCCCTGGATGGCTATCGCCCCGGTGAGCTTGGGCCGCAGCACCTCGAATGCGGGCTCCATGCCCTGCCAGAAGCCTGCATGAAGCACGCCGAGCTGGGGATGCTCCCACGGAACCGCCTCGAAGTCGCGGAGCCAGTCAAGGCCCGATTCGCTGCCGGCGAAGGTGACGCATTGCATGCCGTTGGCCGCCGAGATACCGACCGTCACGGCGTCGAAGCTCTGGACGCTCGAAAAGACATCGGGCGTCACAGGGGTGTAGATCGCGTTGCAGAGCCACGCGGCGTAGGCGGGGGAAATCACAGCATCACCAGCGCTGCAATGAGGATCGCCGAAACGACAACGAAGCCCAGCAGCACCTGGCTGTTGATGCCGA
>JAKALI010000528.1 GCA_021813195.1 Pseudomonadota bacterium | reverse complement strand
CTGGAGCGGCCTGAAGCAGAACGTGGCCGAATTCGCCGCAGCTGAGAATTGGCACGCTTTGAAACAGAAAATCGGTGAGTTCGTCGCTTCCAAAGAATGGACCAAGCGGCCCGCCCAAGCGGTGGAACGCCTCAAGCAACGCTGGAGCGTTTTCGAACACGGGTGTCTGGCTTTCGGCGAAAGCAAGGGCTGGCCCATCAGCTCCATGCAGGTGCGCGCCGCTGCCGGTGCGATGGCATTCCTGCTCGTCTCCGCCCTTATCGCCCTCGCATATGAAGTGGTTTGATGGACGGGTTCCGCTATTCGGCTTTCACTCCCTTTTCTCGGCGCTTCACCGACGAACGCGCCCGCGATCTCGATGACACCAGGGCACTCTATGCCCGTGTGCGCGCCTTGCATCAAGCCTCAGCCTATGCAGACGAATTTTCCGCCCTCCGTCTCACTGACGTTGTATATGATAGCTGCGCGATCGGTTCCGATGCGCTGCGCACGGCCTTCTGTGAAGCCATCTTTGGCATGGTCGTTCGCGAAACGCCGATCTTCCATTGCCCGGAAATCGATTGGAGCCGGGCACATCTGTCGCTCAAGGAATCCGTGGACCTGCGCCATTTTCTGCGGGCTAAGGAATATTTTCACACCCATGAAGAAAACATCATTGGCGTCCTGACTGACGGCCTAACGCAGATGTTCGCGGCAATCGCCGGTATGCTGCCGAAGGCCGTCATTTCTTCGCCCTTCACCATCCCGCTCATCTACACTCTGCCAGAGCCGAAGCCCTTCATGGACAGGCTTATCGGCGAACTCTACCAGCGGAAATACATCGATGCCGGTCTGTTCGTGGAGGTCTCCCGCACCATCCACATGAACCTATGTGCCGCCTCCGGCATCGCGGACCCGTATGAGTCGGATAAGCCGCTGCGCAAGCCGTCGGACAATGACGCGCCGCTGCATGAGATCGTAGAAATCTATTTCAAGGGTACACCGTACTACGATCTGTTCGTGTCACCGGTGCCGCTCAGATTCACCCACGAAGAGCGCTTCAGCCACATGCATGTGCTCGGCGGTTCCGGTTCCGGCAAAACCACGCTGCTGCAGAACCTGATCCTGAACGAACTTCAATCCGAAGATCCGCCGTCTCTGGTGATCGTCGACAGCCAGGGCGATCTCATCGACAAGCTCTCGCGTCTGGCGCTGTTCGACCCCGACGGCGGCAGACTTGCCAACCGGTTGGTCCTCATCAGCCCCAAGGACATCGAATATCCGCCCCAGCTCAATATCTTCGACGTGAACCAGGAGCGCCTCGGCCAATACAACGAAGCCATGAAGGAGCAGGTGACGGCCGGCGTTATCCAGACATTCGATTATCTCTTCGCCGGGCTCCTGGGTGCCGATCTTACGGCCAAGCAGGGTGTATTCTTCCGCTTCGTGGCGCGGCTCATGCTGGCCTTGCCGGAAACGCTCGGCCGCAATGCCACCATCCTCGACATGATCGCCCTCATGGACGATCCGGCGTCATACAAGAAAGCCATCGAAACCCTGCCGCCGATCCAGCGGAATTTCTTTGAACGGGATTTCGCATCGAAAACGTTCGCCCAGACCAAGGAACAAATCCGCTACCGCTTGAACGCCATCCTGGAAAACCCGACGCTGGCCCGCCTGTTTACGGCACCGCAGACCAAGATCGACCTCTTCACTGAGCTCAACCGCGGCAGCATCATCCTGGTCGACACCGCCAAGGATTTCCTGAAGGGTGCCTCGGCGCATTTCGGGAGGATATTCATCTCCCTGGTGCTCCAGGCTATATTGGAGCGCGCGGTGATTCCGGAACACCGGCGCCGGCCGACATTCCTCATCGTCGACGAGGCGGCGAATTATTTCGACGCCAACATCGACGACTTCCTCACCGAAGCCCGCAAGTACAAATGCGGCTGCGTCTTCGCCCATCAGTTTCTCGACCAGGCCACCTCGTCGCTCCGCGCGTCGCTCGCCGCCAACACGGCCATCAAGATGGCCGGCGGCACGTCGACTGGCGATGCGAAATGGATCGCCTCGGACATGCGCACGACGGCGGATTTTATCCTCTCCCAGCCGCGCCTCACCTTCGCCTGCCACATCAAGGGCGTGACGCCGGGCGCCGTTTCGATCCCGATCCCGGTCGGACATCTCGAAGCCGAGCCACGCCTCTCCCCCGAAGCCTATGGGAGATTGCGGGAGTTCAATCGGAACCGGGTTTCGGTAATCGACGACGCTATCCGAGGTAATGGCTTTACCTTCCGGACCCACAATCCAGAAGGCTGCAGTGCCGGCCTTCGTGCGCATGAGTTTCGGCCGACGCCGGAACCCAAGAATGATGCTCCCGACGATCCCACGGCACCGTCCGAGGATTGGTGAGGAAGAAGCGTTGAAGGGTGGGCGGTGGGGCGATACGGAAGAGGGATTCCGTATAGAAGTCGGGGAAAGATAGATGGGGATACGACGGGCATAACTGGCCGATTTCCAAAGGCGATTCGGCCTACGGCACCTGCGCTGCTTGGGGATACGGCAACCCCCTCTGTATCCCCCAGGCAAATAGGAGGACTCGGTTGCAACTCGACGACCACATACCACTCATGGTGTCCCTCGCGGCCTTTTATGACGGACCAAATCCTTTTCAGCGCATTTGTGCCAGACAAGTTTCCGCCGCGGCGACGCCGGCATCCTTTAGACGCGTCAGAAAGGTACGGTCGACTTCAAACGCGCTCGTTTGCAACAGCTCGGCCGCGCTGTCGGCAGCGGCGATGGTATGGAGCCGGAGCCGCCGCAGTCGGCGGCCCAGGCGCGAGGGTAGCAGCCGTGCGCGCGTTGTGCGGTGCAGTTCGGCGACGGTCTCGATCTCGCGGTGCAGCGGCGCATTGAAGACGATCTGGTCCAGGCGCTGAGCGATGTCCTGCGGCCGGCGCGGCACTGCATCGACATTTTCCGGCGTGAGCCGGACGAGCACGATGTCGTCCGCGTCGCACAGTGCGATGAGCGCCATGAGAGGTGGGTTGGCGCTATAGGCGCCGTCCCAATAGGCCTCGCCATTGATCTCGACGGCGTGGTGGAGGAACGGCAGGCAGGCCGAAGCCAGCACGGCATCGACCGTGATCTCGTGCTCGCGGAAGAGGCGCACCTGCCCGGTCCTGACGTTAGTGGCGGCGATCAGAAGGCGCAGCGGGGAGGCCGCTCGCAGCCGCGCGAAATCAATCTCCGCCGCCAACATCTCGCGCAGCGGATCGATGCCCAATGGATTGAGCCGATAGGGCGAGGCCTGCCGTGCAGAAAAGCCCATCGCCGCCGCGGCGGCGGACCAGGCGCCGAACGGCACCGGGCCTGCCATGGTGCTCAGCCGGTGCCAGAACCGCTCAAGCCGTGCCGCTGCCTCGGCCCGGCCACCACGGCAGAGCCCGTCGGCCATCAGCACAGCGTTGACCGCGCCTGCGCTCGTTCCGCACACCGCATCGAAGGCCAGCGTGTCATCTTCGATCAGGCGCGTGAGGACGCCCCAGGTGAAGGCACCATGCGAACCGCCGCCCTGCAGCGCAAGCGCAACACGGCGCTGCGGGCGGGCGGCCCGGCTGCGCGCAAACCAGCGGCGCGACACGGCGCCAGCCTCGGGTGCGGGCATCACGCGCACTACCATTTTTTGTATTGCAGCAAAATTCTGCTGCAAGGTTTATAGGCACAAATTGCGACATTTCAGAGTACGCCGATACCGATATATTGCAATGCAACATTGCGTGGTGCCAAGATCGAACGACAGCATCGGGGTGCTGAATATGCTGTTCGCCGTATCGCCCAGCAAAAGGAAGGGGACCGGTGGCCACCGGTTCCCCAAGCCCCTTACAGAGACTAGGCCAGTCGATTGCCCGCATCTCGTTTGGCGATGAGCCTATTGAGCTATTCGTCCGTTCTATAGCGTCTTGACGACTTTCGAAAATTGCAGCTATCCCTGGATCCAGCTACTGTGGCCAGCCACTCTGGTAACGGAATTGCTGTTTGAAGTAAAAA
>JAKALI010000527.1 GCA_021813195.1 Pseudomonadota bacterium | reverse complement strand
CCAGTTCCTTCGCCATGATCTGCGCCAGCGTGGTCTTGCCGAGCCCCGGGGGGCCTGCAAACAGCACATGGTCCAATGCATCGCCGCGCGCTTTCGCGGCCTGGATGAAGACTTTGAGATTGGCGCGCGCCTGTTCCTGGCCGATGAATTCGTCAAGCGATTGGGGCCGGATCGACGCCTCGAAGGCGTCGGCCTCGCGTTTGGCCGATGAGATGAGCCGGTCGGTCATGAGCTGCTGGTGGGCCTATTTGCGCCCGCCGTCAAGCCGGGCACCTGTGACGCGCTGCGGCTGCGGCCACCGCGGGGCTCGCAACGGCCCCGCGGCGGACTATGGCAATCGGACCATCTGCTGCGCAAGACAGGGCTTACGCTGCCGCAGCGCGGTGGGCAGCGAGCACCTGATCGGCCAAGCGCCCGGTCAGTTCGGCGAGATGATCAAAGCGCGCCGTATAGGTGCCAACGCCCGCCGTCGCGGAGCGCAACTCGACAATTAGGTCCTCCATTTCGGCGGCCGGGATCTGCGCGCTGACAACGTCCCAGCCGGGCCAGCCTGGCCGGGCGTCGAAGCCCAGAATTTGACCACGCCGGGACGATATGATGGCGTTGATACGTGCCGTCGCGTCCGAGGGGACGGCAATTTCAACCGCGTTGATGGGCTCCAGAAGCACAGGCGAACATTGCGGCATGCCCTCGCTCATGGCGAGCCGCCCGGCTTGGCGGAACGCCATGTCGGAACTGTCCACTGTATGGTACGAGCCATCGGTCAGCGTCACCTTCACGTCGACGACGGGAAACCCTAAGGGACCGGATTTCAAGTAGTCGGACACACCGATTTCGACGGACGGGATAAACTGGCGGGGCACCACACCGCCCGTGATGGTTTCAGCGAACTGGAAACCGGATCCTCGTTCCAAGGGTTCGATCCGGATAACAACGTCGCCAAATTGGCCGTGGCCACCCGACTGCTTCTTGTGGCGACCGCGCACTTCGATCGATTTGCGAATGGTCTCTTTGTAGGGCACCTGGGCTTTGCCGCGTTCGACCGCAATCCCGTGTTTGCGGGCAAGTCGTTCGAAAGCAACGCGCAAGTGCATCTCGCCCTGCCCCTTGAGCAGGGTTTGATGCGTATCGGCGTTCTGTTCGATGACGAGGGAGGGGTCTTCGTCGATGAGCTTGGCGAGCGCGGACGAGAGCTTGACCTCGTCCTTGCGGTCTTTGAGCCCGATCGCAGCGGCCAGCACAGGTTCGGGCGGCTCGGGCGCGGCGATTTGTGCGATGCCGGTTTTGTCCGTCGTGATTGTCTCTCCCGTTGCAATACCTTCGAGACGGCCGAGAGCAACGGTGTCGCCCGCTTTTGCCGTGCCGCGCTTGGTGGGCTCTTCACCTTTGAGCGAGAAGACTCCCGCGACGCGCTCAGCGGATTGCTGCTTGCCATTGACCACAGCGCCGTCGGCAATTTCGCCTGCCAGGACGCGCACGAGCGAGAGCTTGCCACCATGTCCCGTGTGGTAGGATTTCATGACATAGCCGGCACTTTTTACCCCCTCCACACCGAGCCGGCGCGCGGTGGCATCCACGAACGGCGCTTCATGGCGCAATGCCTTCAATAACCGCAGAATGCCGTGTCCCCGCTCAGCGCTGCCGAGCAACACGGGACAGATCAAGCCCTCTTTCAATTCGCGCGATAGGTCGTCGAAGATGCGGTCTTTCGGGGGCTGAATGTCGCTCAAGAGTTGCTCCATCAGCTCGTCGTCGTAATCGGCCAATTGCTCCAGCATGTGGAACCGCGCTTCCTTTTCGCGTTCCTGGAGAGTGGCAGGCATCTCAACAATCTCACTTGGCGCATGCTCGCGGTAGACGTAGGCGCGTTCGGAGGCCAGATCGACGAAGCCGGTCGCAATTCCATTCTCCCAAATGGGGATCTGGCGCAGCACGAGCGGTTTGACGGACGCCGGCTGAAGCATGGGAATGATTTCGCGCACGGGCGTCGAGAAGCTGTCGATCTTGTTGAGGAACAGAAAATGGGGGATCCCCCGGTCCTCCAGGCTTTTCAGGATCACCTGCAGAGCCGGCACCCGCTTGGGATCGGGTTCAGAGACGACGACGGCGGCATCCACGGCGGTGAGCGCGAGTGCGCCCTCGTGCTGGAATTCGATGGAGCCAGGGCAATCGATGAAGGTGAAGGTATCGCCGAGAAAAGCGACATCGGCAACGTTGAGGGCAACACTCATGCCGTGGTCGCGTGCTTCGGGTGAGGCGTCACCAACAGTTGATTTGTCAGCAATTTTGCCCTGTCGGGTGACGGCCCCGGTGCGGGCGAGAATGGCTTCAAGAAGCGTCGTTTTTCCGGAAAGGTACGGGCCTACGAGTGCGATGCAGCGGGAGCTGCGGCCCGACTGAGCCCCGCCATGTGGGCCATCGGAAGTCCCCATCGTTTCCTCCTGATCCCCGCGCTTCGGCCGCATGGCGGTCAATGTGCGGTGTTGGGCGCGACTTCGCGGCGACGTCGCGCGCCCCCGCGCCAGGATGAGGAGCGCGACACACCATCGTCGCGCTCCTGGCGAACCCATGCAAGCCCCTGAATGAGAAAAGTGCGGCTGAGGTGATGTGCGCTGGCGTGTTCAACAGACGCGAGCGGAGGGGAGAGCAGGCGTGTTGGGAGCGCGAAATCCCGCAAATGCAATATTGCATTGCAATATCAAAAATCGATAATTAGAAATCATTTCGGAATAAATTCATGTCTTTGATCTTGACGTGTCGCGGATTTGCAACGACACATTATGTAGAAAATTCGTTGGCGCGAATTGGCAATGTGGTTCGGCCGATAGGCCAATAGGCCAATAGCGAGACGGCCAACAGCGGGAATGGGTGTGATGCGTACAAGCGGACGCCGTGAAGGCAATCTTGACCGGTTGATGGCAGCATCCCGGGCGGCTGGCTTCGCCTTGGCCACGCCAGAGCCCGATGCAGAGACCGCCGAGACATCAAGCGCAGAACCTTCAGCGCAAGCCTCGCCCGCGCAAGCTCTCATGCTCATCCCTGCGACGTTCCCCTCAGGATCGACTGGCTCTACAGCCTCGCCCCAAGCGCCGCGGCGCAACGACGTCGGCGAGGAACTTCGGGCCAGCAAGAGCCCAACCGTGCGTGCGGTCGCGCTACGCGATTTCGTTGGCCTGTTCTGGTCTGGCCGCGCCCACGCTTGAGGCCTGCCTGCGCTTCGTTAACTGGCCGATCCAGACACTGAGCCCGTCCGAACGCGTGCAGCACGCGCTGCGGAAGGCAAATCTACTTGATGAGCGCGTCTGCTACGAGCCCGGCGCAAACCATGGCGCCGACATCGCGATTGGCGCGAAACAGCTTCAGGCACCCAACACTATCTTTGACGTTGAGTGTTCGCACTTGCCAGACGAAATGGCCCGCCACCGCCACGAGCGCGATGGCAAAAGCGAGTCCTGTTCCGGCCAGCCAACCCGCTATGGCCCATGCCAGCAGGGCTCCTGCGTAGAACCAGCCGACCCAATGCGGCGTGGCATCGCCGAAATGCAAAGCCGTTGATTTGAGCCCGAGCATGAAATCGTCCTCGGCATCCTGATGTGCGTAAATCGTATCGTAGCCAATCGTCCACATCACCGCGCCGGCGTAGAGTGCAAGGGGTGCCAGATCGAGAGCCCCCGTGAGGGAGGTCCAGCCCACCAGCGCCCCCCAATTGAATGCCAGCCCGAGAACGAGTTGGGGCCAATTCGTGACCCGTTTCATGAACGGATAGATGAGAACCAAGACTAAGGAGGCCATGCCGAGCAGGATCGTGGTCGCATTGAATTGAAGGAGCACGACCAGCCCTGTCAGCCCGAGAGCGAGCACCAGTGCCAGCGCTGATTGCGGCGTAACCTGGCCTGACGGGATCGGCCGGTTTGCTGTGCGGGCGACCTTGGCGTCGAAATCGCGGTCGACGTAGTCGTTGTAAGCGCATCCGGCCCCGCGCATGACGATCGCTCCAACAGCAAATAAGGCAAGCAACTGGAGGTCGGATAGGATGAG
>JAKALI010000526.1 GCA_021813195.1 Pseudomonadota bacterium | reverse complement strand
GAGACGGTGGACTTCCTCAGCCGCGCCAAGTCCGACGACGCGAGTTCCGGCAGCGATCGTCCTGAGGACGACGAAATCCCCTTCTGACGCCGGCGATCGGGCCCGGCGGTACCCGCCGCCGGGCTCTTCTCTTCGCTATTGTCGGAACCGTGTTTCTCGCCTCGCCGCGTAACCGGACCCATAGCTGAGCGCAAAGATCACTGCCGCCAGTTCCACCCCCGGTGCCCGCCGCCGCGAGCACCGCTTGATGGTCCATAGCCGTTGCTGAACCGTCCGCTGCACCTTCCGGCTGCTGCTGGTCTTGCCGGAGCGGCTTATTGCTTGGTCACCGGGTAGCTCGCAAACAAAATCGTGTGGACATGGACGGCGTCGTCTGACAGCGGCAAGCAAAGCTCATGGAATATCGCAGGGCCGCCCCCGATAACCCGCTCATGTGTTGCCTCAATGGGGGACCGGGTCTGGCATGCCCTTGCGATGCCGTCTCGAAACGATTGTCCGATCTCTACGCTAAGCGCGGTCACGGTGCGGCGGGTCATCTCGCCTCCGAAACGGGCATGAAGGTTGGTTCCGGAAAGACGAAAGACCGCCTCTCCACCGTCTGAGAGATCGATCAGCGCCAAATTGCCCAGCCACGGCTTGAGGATCGTAACGCTTAAGTCGGCGCGGGATGGCATGGGCCGATCCCCACGTTTGTCATTCCATAGCCCCAGCAAGGCGCTGAGTTTCTGATTCGCCTTTTTCACCAGAGCCTCGATTAAAAGAGGAAGACCGCATTTTCTCTATTAACAGATTTGGTGATTTTCACCAAATGGATAGCGGCGGGGTCTGTGACGGCCATTTTAGTCCGCCATGGTCACATCACGCCAAATCCGCGCCGGACGCGCGCTCTTGGGTTGGACGCAGCAAACGCTTGCCGATCACGCACTGCTCGCGATCAATACGGTTCGCGCCATCGAGCAGGATCGCGCTTACCCCAAACCAGAAACCGTCGAGGCCGCCCGGCGGGCGCTGGTGAAGGCGGGAATCATGTTTCTTTCGGAAGGCGCGATGGGCGAAGGCGTCAGGCTTGCGAAGCCGAGATCTGCCAAGTCGCGATAGGGCGAATCTGAGGGGACCCCTACGCGGCCGGCCGCCGGCGTCTGGTGATATCGACGCGCCGCCCGCGCGTTCCATGCGCCGGGCTGTCGGAACCCAAGCCCACCTCAGCGGCCTTCGCCTTCAATCCCTGCCGGATGGGCCACCGTCGCGATCACAAACACCGGCGAGACTTGATTGGCAGCAATTCCACGAGAGCCGCGGCAAGTCCTATCGGTGTCGATAGCGGCGACGCTGTGGATGTTCTAGGGTTCCATGATGACGGTCGATGAGATTCTCCAAGCCTTCGAACAAGCCAAGGGCCTGCCGGTGGAGGCGTTGAAAGCCGCAGTCAAGAACGCGTCGGCCGTCGCACCCGCGGTCATCGAGATCATGCAAAAAGCCACGGGCGGCACGTACCTGACCCCGCCGCAGGAGGGCGTGCTGTTCTTTGGCTTGCATGCGCTCGCAGCAGCGCGGGAGACCAGCGCATATCGGCCGCTCGTGGACTTGCTGCATTGTTCGGAAACGACACTCGAATGGGTGCTCGGAGACGATTTCGTCGACACCTCCGCGCAGCTTATTCTCAGCCTCTATGACGGCGATCCCGGCCCGATCTATGATCTGCTCGAAAGCGACGAAAGTGAGGGAGCGGTCAAATGGGCGTCCTTCATGGCGCTCGGCCGCCTCGTCTGGGAAGGCCGCGCCGAGCGCGAGCGCTTTGTCGATTTTCTCGACCACTTCGACCGGGAGGCCAAGGCACCGCTTGACGACTGTGCCTGGGAGGGGTGGCAGGACGCCGTCCTCTATCTCGGCCTGACGTTGTTTGAAGAGCGGGTGCGCGCCGGCTGGGCCGCCGGACGCATCCTCGTCCAGAACGAAGCCGACCGTCGCGACTACCTTGAACGCCTGGAGCATGCTGCCGCAAATCCCGACGATCCTAAGAATTTTCTCGACGATCGGGTCGTCCGCATCGACGATCCGGTCGAACATCTAGCCTGGATCGCGCGGAACCGCGAGGCACAGCCCGAACCGGATCCCGGAGATCCCGTAGCAGATATCGCGCTGACGGCCACGGAGTTCGACTGGCTCGCCGGCTTTCTGGTGAGCGATCACGTTCCGGACTCTGCGCTCAGTATGGAGCAGCTTGACGGCTTCTTCGCGGCGCTCGTGGCGGGCCCCGACCTAGTGCTGCCGTCCGAATATCTGCCGACACTATGGGGCTCTGAAGACGGTCCTATATATGACGGCATCGAACAGGCGCAATTCGTCATGGATCTGATGATGCGCCACTGGAACGCCATCGCCAGGCGCCTCGACGTGGACTATCCACATCCGCCGTTCCTGTTTCCGGCGGCCGACGAGGACCGCGGGCGGGAATGGGCCGAGGGCTTCATGCTGGGTGTTGAACTGTGCCAGGAGGCCTGGACGCCGCTCGCACGGGACCATGAAGTGGGAGCGCTGCTTGTGGCGCTATTTTCGCTGGCCGCAGACGGCACCGAGCAGACGATGGAGGCGCCTGATCCAGAGATGCGCCGGGAGTTCGTCGAGTCGATTCCAGTGATACTCCAGGCGTTCCACCGCTATTGGCGCACAGCGCCGAAACAGACACCGGCGCGCTCGGTCAAGGTTGGCCGGAACGATCCTTGTCCGTGTGGCTCCGGTCTCAAGTTCAAGAAGTGCTGCGGCGCAGCCGTGCCGCCGGTCGTACACTGAAAATCATCCGCGGCTCAATTCCCGAAGACTTTCGTTCGCGATAATCGACGGTAGGGTCGATTGGGCGGTGCGGTGAAAGTGAAACCGCAAGGCGCCGACACGGCTGAAATCATCTCGAAAAGCATAACCAGATATGTATTGACAACGTAAGTACATTGAATTATATTGTTTGCACAGGAGAATTCGATGCCCCAACCGATACGCAAGGACGATATTATTCAGATTCGTGCGACCGCCGAAACCAAGGCGATGCTGAACCGCGCCGCCCAATTGCGGGGCCAGAAACTCTCGGAATTCATGCTCGACAGCGCCAGGCGCCAGGCGGAGGAGGCAATCCTCGATCAGCGGGTATTTTTTCTCGACCCCAAGGCCCATGACGCGTTTCTTGCCCTGCTGGATGCGCCGGCGAAGCCCAACGTTGCGCTCAAGGCCCTGATGGCGCGCAAGCCCGCTTGGCAGAGTTGACCCGGTTCCGGTTGCTCCCAAGTGTCCATTCCGCCCGATATCCTTCCGCCGGAACGTCTGCGCGCCGATCATGAGGTTTCGGCCTTTGCAAACGGCAAACACCCGGCACTCGATGCCTGGCTGAAGGAGCGCGCGCTGGCAAGTGAAGGTTTGTCGGCCCGCACCTATGTCGTCTGCGGGGCTGCGCAACCGTTGCGCGTCGTGGGCTACTATGCGATCTCGACCGCGATGGAAGAACGCCAGGCTCTTCCCAATGCCAAGCTGCGGCGTGGAATGCCTCTTCAGGTTCCGCTACTGCTGATTGGCCGGCTGGCCCTGGACTCATCGATGCAGGGCCGCGGCCTCGGCGCCGATCTCTTGTCCGATGCCGTGCGCCGCTGCTGCGCGGCGGCCGAGGTCGCGGGCGCTCGCGCCATCATTGCCCATGCCATTGATGACGAGGCCGTGACGTTTTATGCGCACCACGGCTTCATACTCTCGCCGCTGGGCGAGCGCGTGATGCTGCTTCCCATCGAGGCAGCGAGAACCTCGCTTGTCCGTTGAGGCGGGTGGAGCGTGAGTTCGCCGTAATCACAGCACCAATGAGATTTGCCCAGATTTGGCTCGATCTAAAGCCGTATGGCGTCCAAGTGGCTCGACTATATGCCGAGTTCAGCTATGGGGATTCGGGACACTGGACGGGTCGAGCCACACCGGCATGGCGCAGTAGCGTCGGCCTTGCGCGTCACGGACGGTGTGGTCGCGGCAGGCGGCCAGGGCAGCGGCCGGATCGTTGGCGGTCATGA
>JAKALI010000525.1 GCA_021813195.1 Pseudomonadota bacterium | reverse complement strand
ACTATGCGCCGCTCGATCCGTTATGGCGCAAAAGAGGCTATGAACCGCTCGAGGGGATCGTAGCAACCTACGATTGGAAGGACATCGACCAGCCGGTGGAAACCACCCATCAGATGCAGTTTTGGATGAAGGCGCTCTAGCCACACCCGCGCAAGGAGGGCGCAGACCTCATGGCTGCGCGCGAGAAGGACATCATGAGCCCGGCCAAACTCACCATCGCGAGTGCCCAATATCCGATCGGCGCCCCAGCGACACTTGCAGAGTGGGAAGACAAAATCGCCAACTGGGTCGCACGCGGCGCCGCCGCCGGAGCCCAATTGCTCGTCTTTCCCGAATATGCCGCAATCGAGCAGGCGCACAGTTTAGGCCCTCAGGTCTATGGCGATCTCAGACGGACGCTCGAAGCCGTCGCCGAACTTGCCGCATCCCGAATTGCTCTGCACGCCGCGTTGGCTGAGAAGCATGGTGTGCACATTTTGGTGGGCTCTGGCCCGGTCGCCAAGTCAGAGGGCCAATTTGTCAACGCTGCCCAGCTCGTCACACCGGACGGCCTCGTGGGCGAGCAGGAAAAGATCATCATGACGCCGTTTGAGCGCGAGTGGGGCATCGCACCAGGAGGGCCGCTGCGCCTATTCGAGACCGAACTCGGCCGCATCGGAGTGCTCATCTGTTACGATAGCGAATTTCCCCTGCTCGCGCGCGCGCTCGCCGAGGCGGGCGCAGAGATCATTCTCGTGCCCTCGTGTACCGAACGCATCTCGGGCTTCCATCGCGTGAGAACCGGATCGATGGCGCGTGCGCTCGAAAATACGATTGTCACGGTCCAAAGCCCGACCGTTGGTGATGCCGTTTGGTCTCCGGCGGTCGATCGCAATTCGGGCCGTGCTGGCATTTATGTGCCGTCCGAACACGGTGTCTCGGATACGGGCATTCTCGCAGAGGGTGACCTCGATGAGCCTCAGTGGGTGACGGCCACCATCGACCTTGAGCGCCTCGCGGACTTGCGAATGCGCGGAGAAATGCGCAACTTTGCCGATTGGAGTTTGCAGCCGGGAGCCGGCCCGCTTATCAGCAACGTCGAGCGCGTCGCGTTGCGCTGATCGGTGTTCGCTCTAATCTGCCAGCCGCAGCTTGGAGAGTTGGCTCGCAACACCGCGGAAGGCCTCGACCAACTCCGTCGAAGTCGCCGCGGTATACGCATATGGCGGGGCTGTCGCGCAATCCTGCAACAACTGGAGCGTGTCGGGCTCCGTGATGCCGAAAGCGACCGTGTAAATCTGGATTCCGGCCGCCTTTGCATTTGCACACGCCAGACCCAGCCGCTGATCCGCATATGCTTTGAATGCTGCATACGTCTTGGTTGCGATGCGGTTCTCACCCCACTGCTGCAGATACCCGTAGCTCGAATACTCTGATAGGTGACCGAAATCCTGCACCGGATTGATGTTGTTGATGCCGTCTGTCATGAGCACGATGACTTTCGTCGCCTTGCCATAGGCGGCCCCCTCCGTGAAGGGCTCGCCAGGCGATAGAACGCGCCAACCCCACATCAGACCCTCGGCGATATTCGTGCCGGAGCCGTCCCAATGAACCAGGTTGTTGATTTTTGCGGTGACCTGGGAGCGCTGGTTGGTCAGCGGTAGAATGGGATCGGGGCAGGATTTGTTCGGCCCCGATGTTTCGGGACCCACCTCATCGATGACGGCCCAGGTACCATTATATTTCAGGATATTCGCCTGTCCCCAGCCTGGCCAAGGATCATTGAACTTCGGCGCGATCGAATTCCTCAGGTCGAGCCGGTCGGGCAAATAATCATTCACCGTGCGCAGCGCGGCCCCCGACGCCATCAGGGCGGCATTGTCGATCTCATCAGGCCAAAACCAGGGGACGAACAGCGTATCCGGCGTGCTTCTGTCTGGTGTGTGGTCTGTGACGTCGTAGGGCTCTGGTCGTGCCTCCACGCAGCCCTTCCAATCTGCGTTGGGGATTTGATCGAACAGCTCGAAATTGTTCAGTTTCGTTGGACTCGCAATCCAGCAGTTTGGAGAAAAGTTAAACGGTGCGGGAACATCACTCGCCGTGGCGGCCTGCGCCGGGCTCAATCCCAACACCGAACGCACTGCGGCGGCGATTGACGGTAGGTGGTCCCACAAAGACCCATGGGTGCCGATGCCCGGGTCCGTTGCACCACCACCAGGCGCATAGACGCAGCCGAGTTCATAACCGAACGACTTCCATTCGAGCGCCTCAGCGTGATGGCGCGACTCGGCATCGGTATCCATCCAAGCCATGTGCGCGGGCTCATTGCCAATATTGACCGTTCCCACATAAGGGACCACGGCAACTTTCAATTTTGACTGAGTGCCGGCATGATCAAATAACGTATTGACGAGATCGCCGGCACCGGTGCGCAATTCGTCCATGTGATCGCGCATCGATCCCGTGTTGTCCAGCACGAGAGCAAGTTCCAAATCATCCATCGCCGCAACAGCCTTGGATCGGACACGGATCGTCATCAGGTCCTCGCCCAATAGACGCCCCAGGGTGGTGTCGATCTCGGCCAGCACGTCGACTGTGATCGACGCATCGAGGGCAGCGACGTCAACGCTCTTGATCCGGGCGCCGAGTACCTTCTGCGCGTTGAAATCGAAGAATTCGCGCGCCGTCCGCTCCGCCTCGCTCCGGCTCACCGACGCATCTCCCTTGGCCGCCAACACAGCCGCATCCGCAGCATGTTGGAGACGGGTCCGAACGTCCAGCGCCCGTCCATAATCGACCGCCAGAGCGCCAATGCCGGCTATAGGAATCAGCAAGAATGCGGTTAAGACTGCAATGTTGCCCGCAACCTCGCGCGCAAAGGCACCCACAGACCGGGCTTTGTAGGCCGTCAACACGTCGCTCCTCCGGTTTTACGCGACGGAGTTTGACGACCAAAGACTAATTCCAAGAAAAGGAAGCACTCAAATGATTTGTGTTGCGATGTCCCGTTTTATGACACTTGAGAGAATATCTTGGCGAGGTTCGTCACTCCAGCGCCCACGTCACGGATACGCGCGCTTCGAGCGTTTCGCTGCCGCGCTCGATTGGAACCGCTGAAGCGGCCTCCATGCGGGCAGCACGCGGAAATGGTCCCACCGCGTTCCCGCCATCCTCGACGATCGTCAACACCTCACCCACTTTTGCGCCGGCCGCACCCGCAAAGAGTTCGGCCCGTCGCCGGGCATTGGCGATCGCGTCCTTGCGCGCCGCATCCCGCAGCGTCTCAGCGGCTGCGACATCGAAGGTGAGCCCGTGCATCTGATTGGCCCCGAGCGTGACGAGGCGGTCCAGGGTCTCGCCAAGCTTGTCGAGGTCGCGCACTGTGACCTCCACCTGATTGACCACCCGGTAGCCGTCGATGACAGGCGGCTGATTGTCTTTCGGGTAGGTGTAACGAGGTTCGACGTTAAAGCTCGAGGTCTGGATGTCTTTGGCGTCAATCCCCGCCTCTTTGAGGCCCGCAATCAGCTTGGACATGACCTGGGTGTTGAGCGTGAGCGCCTCACGAGCCGTGACCGCCTCCGACGTAACGCCGGTTTGAATACGGGCAATATCAGGAATTGCCACCGCAGTCCCGGTCGCTGAGACCGTGATCGAGCGTTGCATGCGCTTCTCCTCGGCGCTTGAGGGCAGAGCCGCGGCAATGGCGAGAGCCAGCAGCATCAGGGAACGCAGAAGCATTGTCATGTTCGTCCTCAATCGTCCATCGCCGGTCGCGGCAAATGCGGAGCTTATACCCGACCGATCCAGCGCCTTGAGGGCAAAATGATGGCTGGATGGGTTCATCCCAGACTTGATGAAGTTTCTGCGTCGTGTAGGAGTTCGGCCTTGTCCCGGTATGCGGGGCCCGTAGCTCAATGGTTAGAGCTGGCGGCTCATAACCGCCTGGTTCCAGGTTCGAGTCCTGGCGGGCCCACCAGGGCGACATGGGGAGCGATTGCGACATGGCGATTGCCAACAGCGGCCCGCACCGTGCCAAACACGTCTGGCGAGCAGGCGCTCGT
>JAKALI010000524.1 GCA_021813195.1 Pseudomonadota bacterium | reverse complement strand
CCGGTTCGATCGTCGTGCCCGACTCCGTCGCCGACCCCCTGGGCTACTATCTGAACAACACCGTCAAATCGCGGGCTCTCATTGAGGCGGCGGTCACAACGGGCATCAAGCACTTCATCTTCTCCTCGACGGCGGCCGTTTATGGCAATCCAGCGACCACGCCGGTGGACGAGGATGCTCCCTTGGTGCCGGTTTCACCCTATGGATCCTCCAAGCTGATGACGGAGATGATGCTCGCTGACACCGCGCGTGCTCATGATCTGCGCTATGTTGCGCTGCGCTACTTCAATGTCGCAGGCGCTGATCCGCAAGGTCGGTCGGGCCAATCGACACCGCGCGCGACGCACCTCATCAAAGTCGCCTGCGAAACAGCTCTTGGTCAGCGACCGCATCTTGAGGTCTTCGGCACCGATTATCCGACACGCGACGGCACGTGTATCCGCGACTACATCCATGTGAGCGACCTCATCGCGGCTCATATGGCGGCACTTCGGCATCTGCGCACCGGTGGGACTTCCGATGTCTTCAACTGCGGCTATTCGCGCGGCTTCACGGTGCTTGAGGTCATCGAAGCGGTCAAACGCGTTTCGGGCACGGACTTCCCCGTGCGGCTGTCCGGCCGCAGGGCAGGCGATCCGGCAGCCATCGTCGCCGCATCCGAGAAGATCCGCTCGAAGTTCGGCTGGCAGCCCCAGCACGATGACCTCGATGAAATTGTCGCGCACGCGCTGGCATGGGAGTCCTGCGTAGCGCAAGTGAAGCAAGCGTCTTAAGGCGGTCCGTCTGCGATCGGCACACGATGCAGCTTGCATCGCACAGGCGCAACTTGCACAACGGACAGTGCGTGACCTGCTTGCGCGCCTGAAGAACCGCCCAACCCCGAGACGTGCGATATCGCGATATCATGTATGATCCGCATGCCCGCCGCGAGACGGCGCTCGCCGCCAAGCTCAAAGAGCGGATCCGTCAGGCCGGACCGCTTACCATTGCGCAGTACATGCAGGCGTGCCTCACCGATCCCGAGCACGGCTATTACGTCCGTAAATCGGCGATCGGAGCAGCCGGCGATTTCATCACCGCTCCGGAAATCTCCCAGGTCTTTGGTGAATTGATCGGATTGTGGTGTGCGATTGCTTGGCAATCGATGGAGCGACCGCGACGCATCTCTCTGGTGGAACTTGGCCCTGGACGTGCGACGCTGATGCGGGATGCGTTGCGGGCGGCTGCAATCGTGCCTCAGTTTCTCGAAAGCATCGATTTGGTGTTCGTTGAAACGAACACGATCTTGCGCATCGAGCAAGAGAGAGCGTTCGCGACGAGTCCGGTTCAGCCGCGGTGGTGTACGGCAGGCGATATTGATGATGAAAATTTTCTACCGCTGCAGCCGACGATCGTCATCGCCAATGAATTCCTTGACACCCGTCCGATCCGGCAGGTCGTACGCCGCGGCGGACAGTGGTTTGAGCGGCTTGTCGCACTCGATGGGAACGGCGCGCTGCAATTCGCGCTCCATGATGACCCCTTAAAAGATTTCGCAGATCCTGGTGAGAGCGCCGCGGAGGGCGATATCATCGAGCTGGCGGAGCCCATCACGGATTTGACAGCGCCACTTGTCCGCCGGGCGGCCAATGGTATCCCCGTTGCTGGGCTGTTCATCGACTATGGGTTCACTGAGCTGCAAGCCGGTGAGAGCCTGCAAGCCGTGCGCGGCCATCGCCCGGAACATCCTTTGACATCGCCCGGTGAAGCCGATCTCTCCGCGCATGTCGATTTTTCCGCATTGGCGCACGCCTTTATAGCGGCGGGGTTTGCTATCGATGGTCCGCTTACGCAGGCGGAATTTCTGGGCCGACTCGGCGCCGTCGAACGCGCGTCGCGACTTATGAACGCCAATCCCGCGAAGGCCCACGACATCGAAATGGGGGTTGCGCGTCTCATGGCCGTGCCCGGCATGGGCGACCGGTTCAAGGTGTTGGGCGTGCGCTCGCCGTGGCTTCCCGAACTGCCTGGCCTCGAAAGGCCATGGGGCGGGCGCAGCGTGCGGTGAGTGCAGCTGTGGATCGGATCAATGGAAATCGCGCGACTTCGGGATGATGCGCACGTCGCGCGGATGGCGAGCAAAACGGGGATGAGCGCGCTCGGCGGCGGCCGCTACCCCGCGCGCTGAGCCCGGCTCTGGCCGTAAGACTTCGTCTGCGTTCGCGATCGGTACTGGCATGCCGTCCGCCTCCTCGCTCAGAAGCGTAAGCAGGCCGCTGCGATCTTCCAAATGCGTCGTCACGACATGAATGATGTCGCCATGGCGCTGGATGCGTCCAGAAATCAGGATCAAGCGCGCGAGCATGACGGCTTTGCGGTAGCGCTCGAGCATATTCGGCCACACCACAGCATTGGCGACCCCTGTTTCATCCTCGATGGTCATGAAGACCACGCCTTTGGCCGAGCCGGGCCGCTGGCGCACCAGAACAAGTCCAGCAACCCGCACTCGTGCGTTGTCGCGCATCTGTTTGATGTCTTCGCACGTCACAATCTTTTCGGCCTTAAAGCGCGCACGCAGGAAATGAACCGGATGTGCCTTCAATGACAGCCGCAAGGTCTGATAGTCGCTGACGACGTGTTCGCTAAGTGGGGTCTGGGGCAGCGCAACAGGCGGATCATCGCCCTCTTCGCGAGCGTCGCTAAAGGCAAACAATGGCAGAGGCGGTGCATCGGAAAGGGCTTTCACCTCCCACAACGCCTGACGGCGATCGAGCCCCATTGAGCGGAACGCATCGGCTGCGGCAAGCCTCTCCAATGTCGCCCGGCGCAATCCTGCGCGCATCCAGATGTCGTGCATGGAGGCGTAGGCGCGCGCTTGGCGGACCGCGCACAGCTTGTCGGCTTCGGCGCGCTCCAGACCTTCGATCTGGCGCAATCCCAGCCGCAGCATAGGCTGAGTGTTGGAATTCTCTGATGGCAAGCCGGATCTCTGGAGTGTCGAGTCCCAATCGCTCTTGTTCACGTCAGGGCCAAGAACGCGCACGCCGTGCTCGCGCGCGTCCCGCACGATTTGGGCTGGAGCATAAAACCCCATCGGCTGGGAGTTGAGCAGCGCGCAGGCGAACGCCGCTGGATAGTGACACTTGATCCAAGCCGACACGTAGACGAGTAGGGCAAAGCTTGCCGCATGGCTTTCGGGAAACCCATACTCGCCGAAACCTTTGATTTGATCGAAACAGCGCTGCGCGAAGCTTGCATCATAGCCGCGCGCCGTCATGGCGCTCACCATCTTTTCTTCCAGCAGACCGATGGTCCCGCGCCGGCGGAACGTTGCCATCGCCTTGCGCAGCTCGTTCACCTCCTCGTCGGAAAACTTCGCTGCAACCATGGCAATCCGCATGGCCTGCTCCTGGAACAGCGGCACACCTTTGGTTTTGCCCAGAATCTGGCGGAGTTCGTCAGCAGGCCCATGCTCTGGCGCAGGGGCTGGATAGACTTCCGCCTCCACGCCGTCACGTCGGCGCAGATAGGGATGCACCATGTCCCCTTGGATCGGCCCTGGACGTACGATCGCCACTTCGATGACGAGATCGTAGAAACAGCGCGGCTTTAAGCGCGGCAGCATGTTCATCTGTGCCCGGCTTTCAACCTGAAAAACGCCAATCGAATCGGCGCGGCACAACATGTCGTAGGTGGCGCGGTCCTCGCGCGGAATGGTGGCGAGCGTTAGAGCGGAACCGTGATGATTTTTTATGAGCTCAAGGGCCCGGCGGATGCACGAGAGCATGCCAAGAGCAAGCACATCCACTTTCAGCAACCCGAGCGCGGCGATATCATCTTTGTCCCATTCGATGAAGGTGCGGTCAGCCATGGCGGCGTTGCCGACGGGGACGATCTCCACAAGCGGTCCGCGCGTCAGCACGAAGCCACCCACGTGCTGAGAGAGATGGCGCGGGAAGCCGACGAGTTCGCGCGACAATTCCAAAACTGTGGCCAGTAACGGATCGTCGGGATCAAGGCCAGCCTCCCGCACATGCCGCTCGGGCAACACGCCACCGGATCGCGTG
>JAKALI010000523.1 GCA_021813195.1 Pseudomonadota bacterium | reverse complement strand
CGTTTGATTCATCTCGACACGACGCATCCGCTCCATGCTCCGGTCGGCTGATCCGGCGGTCGCCCCGGGGAGAGACCTGTCGTTACGGTGCCGCGCGCGACCGCCGCCGATCGGCGCGCCGTCGCTCGCCGAGCCCCGCGAACTTTCGGGCCGATCCACCGGGCGCGATCGTCGCGCTCAAGAGAGCAGCCGATGCAGTCGATCGACGGCTTGCTCGATCTCCTCCTCCGTCGTTCCGCGCCCGAGACTGAAGCGGATCGCACCCATGCCGGCTTCGGGAGCGATCCCCATGGCCTCGAGGACCGGCGACAACATGATCCGCCCAGAGTGGCACGCCGAGCCGGTCGATGCGGCGACCTCCGGCATCCTTGCCAGCATGTCGGCGCCGACCTGCCCCGCAAACGACACGTTGAGCGTGTTCGGCAGCCGCTCATCGATGTGACCATTCAGGGCGACGCGATCGCCGAACACCGCGCGCAGGCGATCCCAGAACCGATCGCGCAGCCGACGCTTCGCCGGCATGCCGAGGTCGGGTCTTGCAATCTCGCACGCCTTGCCGAGACCTGCGGCCAGCAGAGCGCTCTCGGTGCCCGCGCGACGCCCGCCCTCGTGCCCGGCACCGTGGATCAGGGGTTCGAGCACGGTGCCGCGACGGATGTAGAGGGCGCCGATCCCCTTCGGCGCGTAGAGCTTGTGGCCGGCGATCGAGAGCAGATCGACGCCGAGCGCATCCACGTTGGTCGGTATCTTGCCGGCCGATTGCGCGGCGTCCGTATGCAAAGGTATCCCATGCGCTTGCGCGATCTCGGCGATCGGCTGGACCGTGCCGACCTCGTTGTTGGCATGCATGATGCTGATCAGGAACGTGTCCCGGGTGATCGCATTGCGGATATCGTCGGAGTCGACGCGACCAGTTCGGTCCACCGGAACGTAGGTCACCGTCGCCCCGAGCCGCTCGAGAAACCGGCACGGCGCGAGGATGGCGGGATGCTCGATCAGCGAGGTGACGATATGCGAGGGTCGGTCGCGACGCGGGAAGAACAGGCACTTCAGCGCGAGATTGTTCGCCTCGCTGCCGCCGCTCGTGAACACGATCTCGTCGACGGCACAATCGAGCAGTCCTGCGACCTGCGCGCGGGCGATCTCCAGAGCCGCCTTGGCGGCCGCGCCCGCCCAGTGAGCGCTCGACGGATTGCCGTAGGCGCCCGCGAGGAACTGCCGCATGACCGCAGCGACCGCCGGATCGACTGGCGTGCTTGCGTTGAAGTCGAGATAGATCGATCCCACGGCCGTCTCCCGCCGATGGCGCCGCTCCTGGTCACCGCCCCGGCGTGGGGCCCGGCAAAAACACCGGCGTCTTGTCGGCGCCGATCGTGAGCGCCGCAAGCTCATCCATCGTGCCGCGCCGAGCGCCATCCATGAGCTCGGCTTCGGCGATTCCGCGCGCATCCATGCAGGTGCCGCAGAGCAGAACCTTGTGGGCACCGTTGGCGAAGCGCTTCAGCATGTGCTCCAGGCTGTAATAGCCCTCGGGCGTCTTCTGGCCCCGCTTGCCGCAAGACACGGCATCGGCCATTAGGAAGACCGTGACCTCGGCCGATGGATCGTTCTTGACGACGGCATTGGCGAGGCGCAGCGCATTGTAGCAGCGCTCCGTGCCGTAGGGCGGATCGTTGAGGATGAAGAGCAGCTTCATGGCTTGTGCCTCCGTCTGCCGCAACGACCACCACGCGGGCGGCGGGGCCGACGATCAGATGCTTGACACAGCCTATACATTCAATAAATCTATTGAGTAATCGTCCAAAATGAACCGACATGTCAAGTGAAAATCCCAAGCTTGCGGTGCTCAGCGGGTTGGCCGGCGTGGCCAAGGCGCTCGGCCACCCGCATCGGCTGGAGATCCTCGAGCAACTGGCGCAGGAAGAGCGCAGCGTCGATGCTGTCGCCGCGCGCGCCGCCCTCTCGATCGCCAACGCCTCGCAGCATCTGCGGCTGATGCGCGGGGCGGGACTGCTCATCTCGCGGCGGGACGGCAAGCGCGTCCTCTACGGTCTGAGCGATCCGGCCGTGCTGCATGCGCTGGCCGCGTTGCGCAGAGTCGCCGAGCGCAACTCGGCGCTTGTGCGCGAGGTGATTTGGAGCTATTTCCATGGCCGCGATGCGTTGGAGCCGATGAGCCGCAAGGAGCTGACGCGACGCCCGAAGGAGGATCTCGTCACAGTGCTCGACGTGCGGCCCGCGGACGAATACGCCACCGGGCATCTACCGGGGGCCGTCAACATTCCTCTGCGGGAGCTCTCGCGCCGCCTGCGCGAGATACCGAGGAACCGCGGGATAGTGGCCTACTACCGAGGCCCGTACTGCGTCCTCGCGTTCGAAGCGGTCGCCTTGCTCCGCGGCCGCGGCTTCAAAGCGCGGCGCCTTGAGGACGGCTATCCCGAATGGCGCGCCGCCGGACTGCCCGTCGCGCGCCCAAGTCAACGGCCGCCCTCGAGCCATGAGCGGGCTCCGTGAGCACGGCCGGAACAGGTGCTCGTGCACGGGCAGGGTCGTTCCTCGCTTTCTGGCAGCCGCGACGCAATCCTTGCGCTTGGGGGCGAGGCGCACATGGACACGACTGCCGCGCCGATAAGGCCTCGTAACCGACGGAGACGACCATGCCGCAAAATTGGTGGCCCATGCCCTGGTTTGGAATGATCTTCGGCCCGATCATCATGATCGTGTTCCTGGTGATTGCCGTGATGATCGGTATGGCGCTGCTGCGCGTTTTCGGCATGGCACCACCATGGTGGTCCCATCGGGGTGACCCATCCGGCCAAGGTTCGAGTCGGCGCGCGCTCGAGATTCTCGAGGAACGCTTCGTCAAAGGTGAGATCGACAAGCAGGAATTCGAGGAAAAGAAGCGTCTGCTGTCACGCTGACGTGGAGCGGGGCGATCGAGACACCCGGATTTCGATGGGCCATAGGCCGGGAGAACGTCCGTGCTCCAGGATATCCGCCTCGTTGGCAGGAGGCACCGCCATACCGCGCGTATTGGCGATGTCGTGCCTGAACTTGGTGGCTGTAACGAGAGAGCGTTATCCGTGAAACAGATCCCGCAGACGGTTGAAAAAAAGAGCCGGAGCGCATGTGTCTCAAGGTCGCCGCCCACTTCTCCTCGGCAAGCAATTGGCGTTACAGATCGGCTTTTTCGGACGTATCGGCAATATTGTGCGTGAGTCGATTAAAGACCTCACCCACTGAAGACGCAGCACTCGCCGAATTGGATGGCGAGCTGCGCCTGGTGTCCAAGACCGTAGCGCGGGCAGCCCTCGAAATCGCTCTGGCTGTTCAGGACGAGATTGCACGACGGATAGAGCAAGCCGACGCGCTGCGCCGCACGCAACTTGAACGCGCGAAGTAGCCCAAAAAACCCACCGCGTATCGAAATCCTCCGAAATCGCCGTCGCCGTCCGGGCGTTATCGGACTCGCTGGTGCGGAAATAATGACGCTAATCATCCGCAAGTATTTTGAGTTCGCCAAGCTTGCAGGGAAAGCAATGACCCGACTCGATTCCGATCAGTCCCTGGCGCTTCAGTCCAGCGATAATCCGGCTCGCCGTTTCCGTGGTGATTCCGAGCATCGCGGCCATGTCTTCTCTTGATGGCGCATGGCACAGGCACGCGCCGTCCGTATTCTTATATGCGAGGAAATCAATAATAAGTCTTGCCACGCGAGCCTTGGCCTTGCCCGTTGCCAGTTCTGCGATATGCTGGTCCGCGAGATCCTGGCTTCGCAGCAATAAGCCGAACAAGATCTCGTGAAACCGCGGCATGTCGTTGTCCCAACCCTTGATTCGTGGGACCGGAATGACATAGGAGCGGACGCTCGTAATTGCGCTCGCCGATGAGTGGTAGGCGTTATCGGCGAGGCCTTCGAGCCCGATCACGTCGCCCTCGCTAGCCAGTCGCACGATGCGCTGATCGCCATTGGCGGCAGGCACCACCAGCTTTACCAAACCGTCGCAAATTCCGAAGATATGTCGCGACGTCGAGCCCCGTGCATAGAAAACGCTTCCCGCC
>JAKALI010000023.1 GCA_021813195.1 Pseudomonadota bacterium | reverse complement strand
GAAGACGTCGCCGCCCTTACCCATGGCGCCCGCCTGTATGACGAGCGAGGCTGCCTCAGGGATCGACATGAAGTAGCGCACGATATCCTTATGCGTAACGGTGACGGGCCCGCCCGCGGCGATCTGCTTGCGGAAGCGTTCGACAACGGAGCCGGAACTGCCGAGAACATTGCCAAAGCGCACCATCGAGAAGATTGTCCGTGCACCGTTTCGAGCCATGTCTTGCAGGATGAGTTCCGATAACCGCTTTGAGGCTCCCATGACATTCGTCGGTCGCACGGCTTTGTCGGTCGAAATGAGCACGAAGCGTTCGACGCCGGCCTGTTCAGCGCATTCGGCCGCGATTTTGAGCCCAAACACGTTATTCTGGATGCCCGCGATGGGATTGGCTTCTACGATGGGTACGTGTTTGTAGGCGGCCGCGTGGTAGACAGTCTGGATAGCATGTTCTCGCAATGTGGTTAGGAGAAGGTTTTGGTCGAGGACAGAACCTAGGACGCAGTAGACTTGCGTCGGTATTGGAGTATGGGGTGCGTTGGCGATCGTGGCGGACAGCTCGTCCTCGAGTTTATAAAGTGCCAATTCAGATTGATCGAGAAGGACCAAGCAACTTGGTTCATGCTTGAGAATGAGTCGAGAGATCTCAGAGCCAATCGATCCCCCGGCCCCAGTGACAAGGATTGCCCTGCTCCGAATCGATCCCTCCATGAATTCGGGTATCGGCATCACGGCCTCACGTCCGAGCAGATCAGCGATGTCAACGCTACGCAGATCGCTCACTTCCACGCGACCCGCGGTCATATCGTCAAAATCTGGGAGAATGAGAACGTCAACCTGCTGCTTTTCGAGGTTGGCGATGATGGAGCGCAATTCACGTCGTTGAACGTGCGGCACCGCTATCAGAACTTCGCGAACACGGTTTCGCTCGATCAGCCTCTGAAGATTTTGCGGAGGGTGGATCTTGATGCTGCCTACGTATTGGCCACGCATGGACCCTGTCGGGTCAATAAAGGCAATGACGTCGCGATCAAGTGTTCGACGCAGGCTCTTGAGGAGTCCGATTCCGACTTCACCCGCCCCATAGATGATGACCGGTTTGGTTTCTGCCGGCCGAGCGGCTACTGGCAATTTGATTCCCGCCGATTTCAGGATTCGGCCTGCCACAAACCGGCTCAGAACGATGAGACCGGTTCCCAGGAGGGCCAGCGGCATGATGGTTGAGCGCGGTATGCCCCATTGACCTGAGAGGAAAACGATCGTCGCCCAAATGGCAACGGCCAGACCAACGGTCATGCCGACTTGCGTCAGTCCACGAAAATCGAGAAATCGCGTCACGAACTTGTAGAGGCCGAAGGAAAAAAACAAGGCGACGACCAAGGTTGGCGCCAGTATGATGAGGGCGAATTGGCTCGGGTGATCAGGTACGAAGAGCCGCTGATGCCTCACAGACAGAAGAAACCAAAGGGCTGCACCTACCAAAATAAAATCGATCAAGGCAAGAATGGCCCGCTTTCGATACCGCGGTAAATCCACAAGCCTATTCGCAATCCGTTGCCACATTATCGAGGTCGTCCGACCTTGTTTGACGAATTTTGATGTCCCATCGCATTCCAACAGGCGGCTAACCGATCATTCCAGGAGAGGATATGCAGCCTGCTGCCGATTGCACCAACCTAGCTCGGTCCGGTGGGATTGTCCTGCGTGATTTTTTGGCGCAAGTGTCGCTGTTTGGTGCGCTGTCTCGCTCGATCCTCCTTTTCAATGTCGCCCGAGAGCGGAGTAGGAAAATCCGGCAGCGGCCGCATCGCTCGCGTGCAGAATATTGCGCAAGTCGACCAGAACGCGGCCGCGCATAATCTTCGACAGTAAGTCCAGATCGACGCTGCGAAATTCGTTCCATTCCGTCAAGATGACGAGCACGTCGGCACCCTGAGCCGCCTGGGCTGCATTTTCACACCACGTGACGCCAGGCAGGAGCGGCTCACCTTGCTTGCGCCCCTGCGGATCATAGATGCCGATCGTTGCTCCGCGCTCCTGTAACAGCGGTAGTATCACGAGGCTCGGTGCGTCGCGCATATCGTCGGTGTTGGCCTTGAACGTCACCCCAAGCACTGCGATGGTTTTTCCACGAACACTCCCGCCCGCGGCCTTTTCGATGCGGCTGGCGCAGGCGATTTTGCGCTCGTGATTGACCCGCTCCACCGCCTCCACGAGCGACATGTGTGTCTTGTGCTCGCGGCCCGTGCGGATGATGGCTGAAACGTCTTTGGGCAAACACGATCCTCCGTAACCGGGTCCCGGTTGCAGGAACTTGTCACCGATGCGCTTATCTTTGCCGATGGCGGCCGCAACCTCATGCACATCGGCGCCCACGACCTCGCACAAATCAGCGAGTTCGTTAATGAAGCTAATTTTCATAGCAAGAAACGCGTTGGAGGCATATTTCGCAAGCTCCGCGGACTCGCGGGAAACAAACATGACCGGCACGCCCTTGCTCGACAGCGGCTCATAGATGCGCTCCATCAGTGCGCGCGCGCGGGTGTCGTGCGTGCCGACGAGCACGCGATCCGGTGCCACGAAATCCTGAATGGCCGTGCCCTCACGCAAGAACTCCGGATTGGAGCACACGTTGAAATCAGCGTCGGGCCTCAACTCTCGTAGGCGGCTTTCGATCCGCGCACCTGTGCCGACCGGAACGGTCGATTTCGTGACAATGACGGTAAAGCCTTTAAGGTGCGGGCTCATTTCGTCGATGGCGCCGAAGACGTACGAGAGATCTGCATGCCCGTCACCGCGTCGCATAGGTGTGCCGACGCCGATGAACACGATATCGGCAGAAGCGACGGCGCCTCCGATATCATTCGTGAAGCTCAATCGGCCAGCGCGCATGTTGGCGGCCATGAGATCTTCGAGACCGGGTTCGTAAATCGGCGACACCCCATTGAGGAGATCGGCCAGGCGGGCAGAGTCTTTCTCCACGCAGGTTACAGTCCAGCCGAGGTCAGCAAAACAGGTTCCGGAAACCAGTCCGACGTAGCCCGCTCCGATCATGCAGATTTTCATTTTCTGTACCAATGAGTTCTGTGTATCGCCCGGAAGGCACCCATGACAGATGCCACTCAGGACGGCCCGTGTCACAACGTGGTCCACGATCCACCCACGGGGGGCCTCCATCCGTCGACTGGACCGGCTTCCGTGCGAGTCGCTTCATTCATTTCGGGTGTCTGTATGCGGCCGGCGGGGCGCGCGCAAGCTGTCGTGCAGCGCGGTTTGACCTCTGCCGAAGGCTAGTTGGCGATTGCGTGACGCCAGACGTATTGCTTGCGGATTGGATCGTAGCGCCCAAACGTGATGGAAGTGATACGCGGCGCAGGTGCCGCGAGCAGGTATAGACACGTCGCACCGTGTTGGAACAAGGCAATGTCGGAAGACCGACGCTGAAGTTCGCCTTTGCCGAAAGCAAGATTGTGGTTTTGGGATCGCACTGTCTTATCGACCGACTTTTCACCGTGCGCGTCCTCAGCACGCAATTGCACAATGAGCCGATGTCCAGTTTCGGCAAATTCTCGGCAGTCGGGGTTGAAAAGCACAAGACGATCCGAGGCGATGAAAAGGCGAAACGGCGTGTAGGGAGAGTTCGCGAGTACCGTATCGGTGTTGGCTAAGAACTGAGAGATCCTGCTGGCGTCCAACTCGCAGTCTCGAGCCTTATCCTCAACACACTGAGATAAATGGTGAATATCGTTATTCAGTCGGTGCTTCAGGATCAGTGCATAGCCCCAGAAACTGAGGAAACCGGCAGGGAGGAGAATTGCTGCCGCCAACAGGGTACGTCGTCCGGTTTGCGTGTTTGTCAACGAAGCGGGAAGGGCGATTTGCGTGAATGACGGGCCCGACGTTCCAAGATGCGGCGCGATGCTCACGGCGCGTACAGCGACAAAGGTCATAATGGCAACGACACCCACGGAGGCGAATTGCCAGGACTGCCACATATCCCACTTTGTCGTGCCAATGATCAACCAGCTCGCGAAGGCAGCCGATAGGAAAGGTTGCGTGACAGATGGCGCGCGGCTGACGGAAAAAATGATGCACAATCCCGTTCCAAACAACAGCAAAGCGCCGACGAAGCCGAGTTCGCTCCACGTTTGCATGTAGAGGTTATGGGGATGGCGCAGCGGTTGGATGGGAATATCGACTCGCGGTTGTCCGGTCCAAGGCGGGCGCTGTTGTTGATCGCCAAGGCTTTGATCGGCAGCGATCGTCGCGCCCGCTCCTTTGCCGAAGACCATGTGATCGGAAGACTTCTCTCGCAAGTAGCGCCACATTTCGACGCGGGCGCCCAGTGAGGAGCCGACGTCAATTTTTGTCTCGCGCACGATGTGTTCGAGTCCGGCAGTCACAGGCAGGATACCCAGGACAGCAACTGTCCAAACGCCGATCAGTGTTCGTCGAGTCAAGACGGGCAACATACGAGCGGAAAGGAACACCACGGCAGCTATGATGATGGCAATCTTGGCTGTTCGATCCCAGCTCAGAAAGATGACTAAGACAGTTCCAATGGCCACCAACGCACTGATCAGATAATTCCATATTCGAGGGAATAATCGCCACGCGCCGAGCAAAGCGACCCAGCACAGCATGGTCATCGTGACAACACTGTGCCGCAGGCTTTCGGGGTGAACAGCCACGACACGATCGCCGATCACGGACCAGTGGCGGCCTTCATGTCTCAACGCCGGGACTTGGTTCGCGATCCAGATCAGTGCCGATTGGTCGGTGAGGGCGAGGTGAAGGTGTAACAACAGGCCGATGAAGAACCCAATGACCATCCAGCCGGCGGCGAGGATTGTGGCAGCCTCTGACAAGTCTTTGATCACGGTGACAGCAATGATCACAGCCGCCAGGATCGCGAGAACAAAGGCTGTATTGGCGAGCGCATCGCTACCCGCTGGGGCCCATGTCGCAGTTAGGACCGCATACACGCCGAACGCAAGACTGGCCAGGGCGGGCGGCGTCGCCATAACGGCACGAAATTCAGATGCCTTCAGCCATCGCTCGTGAAACACGAATAGCCCGACCGCGGTCAGGCCGAGTAGAACGGGCGCAGATTTCGCGCCCAGACATAGCGCAACCACGACGATCGCTGTTAGTGCGGCCTGCATCCGGACGGCTGCCGGCATGTGCAGCCTCGATGGCGGATTTACATCCATTGCCTTCTCACTCATTCAGGGCCCGCACAACTCAGATCGGTTCGGTGTACACAATGAGCCAACAGCCTGGGCCGTGGGAAGCTCTACCGAGGGCTCGGTTTTTCTCGCGCCGACGCATATCAATCGGCCGAGCATGGAAACCTGTTGATCAACGACCCTCGGATCGTAGAACCCGTGACGCCGGATACATTGACGCCGATTTATCGTCCAGCCTCCTCAAGCGATGTTACCGAGCACCGACCCTGACGACTCGTGTGAAGGCACGGGAGCCAAGCCGCGCTGAGAAAAGCTGAGATGCCCTGTTCCGCGGGCGGGGGGCCGAATGCGACGGCCGAGGCCTATCATGGCAATTGTTTGACAGCTGCGACACGAATGCTGCTGCTCGCTCACGATAATATTCAACCTCATCATTGATCCGGCATCAGCAGCGAATGAATTGGCGTGGGACACCGTGGATCCCAACATCTCAATCCCTGATATGATCAATTCCTAGGGGAGACGCGAAGTCCACTCAGCTGACTGTGACATGGTCAGCATCGACTGCCGGACGATGTGGGGAGCGAGGACTAGGCGGCGAGTGTTCAGTTGATCTCTGGTATGGCCACATGGCAAGCCGACCCTCGTTTGACGGCTGCTGGGCGCCCGGCGCGACAGTCCATCGAAGAAACCTCCAGACGCCTGCTCCACGAACGCTGTGCTGTGCGGTCCGCCGATCAGCTGCGAGCTCATACAACGAGCCGATACCACCACTGTTGCCTAATTCATAGTGGTGTGTATCTATAGTCGTCGTCTCCCAGAATCAGACCCGCGGATGCGTAGCTTCATCAACAAAATCAGCGCCTTTTTTTTGCGCCTTAATGAAGGATCGACACTCCGAAGAAATTTTTTTCTTCTGGCCCGCGCTAATATTTTTTCGCTCGCGCTGCCTATCCTCGCCATGCCCGTTCTCGCTCGCATTTATCAACCGTCGGCCTTTGCTACGCTTGGATTATTCATGGCAGCCGTCGCGATTTTGAGCTCTTTTTCAACTTGGCGGCTGGATTGGGTCATGCCCAATTCAAGATCGGACGTGATGAGTGCGAGTCTGTTTGTTGCGGGAGTTGCATTTCTCGCCATCTTGATCGTGCTGTTTTTGGTAGGCGTCACGATTTTTAGCCTGTACTTTTCGGATTTGTCAGCGGCGACCGGACTCGGATGGACGCTATGGCTTGCCGTCCCCATCTTAGTGGCCATAGGGTTGAGAGCTTTACTGCATGGGTGGCTCGTCAGAACAGGCGAATTGGACGCGGTTGCTCGATCGACAGTCGTGCAGTCGTCGACTAATGTGGTGATAAGCTTGGCTGCGGGAATTGCCGGGCTTGTTTCGATAGGGCTTATCTTAGGTGCGACCGCGTCGTCTTGGGCCGGCATCGGGATGCTCGTGGTAAGAGCAGGCAAACGGCTTTCAATCGCCCTTTCAAGGGTCAAAAAGCGATCCATCGTTACGGCTCTGAAGAAGTACGGAAAACAGGCAACCTGGTCAACATTGGCATCAATCCTCAATTCCATATCACTTCACGCGCCTGTTCTCATGCTCGGGGCGCTTTATCCATCCCAGGAAGTCGGCTGGTTTGTGCTCATGCACCGCATGATCGCCACCCCGCTCGGGACGTTTTCAACAGCGTTGGGGAACAGTTTTTGGTCAAACGCTGCAAGCCTGGCTCGCCGGCGAGACATGTTGGAATTAAGCCGCGTCTATCACACCGTGACGCGACGGTTGGTGCTCGCATCCCTACCAATCGTGGTCATTTGCCTGAGCGGTCCGCTTTTCGTAGGTCCCCTGTTGGGAGAAAAGGACTGGTCAGGAGCGGGTGCAGTGCTCGCGGCGATGACGCCGCTATTCGTCGGCGGGCTTCTGTTTTCGCCAACAAACCACCTCGCCGTGTTAGGCAAACAGGAACTGCAGCTCCTTGTTGGAGGCTTGCGCCTTGGATTAGTAGGATTGGGAATCACCGCTGCTTATGCTTTGGACCTCGGATTTGTCGCGGCGGTCGCATTTCTGTCCAGTGGCAGTTTTCTCGGATACCTAGCTATTCACTTGATTCAAATCAGGGAGCACGCAAAATGACGTGCGTGAAGACCTAGGCGTCACGCGATCAAAGCGTGTAAAGACACAGGGTAGCAGGCTCCCAGTTTTCCGTCCCTCGAACAGCGGAGCATACCAGTCTTATGATCCCAATCCACCATGAATTTGCAGTCATTTAGGGGGGGGCGCGAAGCTCGGAAAGGCATGAAAGACCCAGATCATCTTGCCACTTCGGAGGTCGGATTTGATGATGAGGCCTTCCCATATTTTGACGGTTGGATGCGCGGGGGGGCGCGGAAAGAATATGCCGATACGATCAATCAAAGGGAGAGAGTCGGGGCAACGGGTTTCTTTGCCTTCTTGGTGGCGACTACGATCGGATTTGGATCAGTAAACCAGGCATCACTTGTTGTCGTTCCTGTTTTACGGGGGTTGGCGCTTTGCTTGGCAATAGTGTGCCTTATTTTAAGGCTACTTCAATCAGGGCGCCCACCGGCGCTGCTGTCAACGGTCGCAGTTATCACTGCTTTGTATTGTTACGGCGTTCTTCAAGCGACCGCAGAAGCGAAAAACCTTGTTGATTTGAGAAGCATCGCCTTGTCGTATGTGCTTGTTAGTTGGGGCGCGCTTTTGTTTGCATCGTGCTCCGGGGCCTCATGCCAATTGCAAGTGGCTCGTTATTTTATTTGTTTTGCGTCGTTGTGGCTCCTTTTTTTAGTGCTCACTGGTGGCGTTGAACTAGGCGGTATGCCGAGCTATCATTTCGATATAGAGGATGATGAGGGTCGAGTTGTTTCTTACAGCCAAGGTATATCAAAGTATTTTGGTATCGCATCGGTGTTTGCGCTCTATTACGCAAAATCGCAATTAACTAATATTTTAAGCATCTTTTTTATTGGGATTGCATTAGCATTTCTGTTCTTTAGTTTTATCGGTGGTGGCCGCGGTGATTTTTTAGTTGCTTTGTTAATCATATTAATCATGGCGGCCAAATCAGGGAGACGTATTTGGCTGCCGTTGGTAATTGTCATAATTACCTGTGTTTCGCTGTTGCTTGTTTGGGCGATAGAAGAGAGTATTGGCGAAATATTGATGGTGCAGCGACTGCAAGTTTTAATTGCTGGAGAAAGCCTCGGATTGCGAGATCAGTTGGTCTTGGAAGGGCTTGAGCTCCTCGGTAATAAATTGGATTGCCTGGCGATGGGGTGCGGTTACGGTTTTTTTCAAACGTATTTCAGCTACGAGTATGGAATGTACCCGCACAATATTGTAGTCGAATCCGTGATCGTTTGGGGGCTTCCAATTGTTATTGGAATTGCGTCTCTGGCCTTTATCGGATGGAAAAGCCTAAGGTGGCAAGGAGGGGCATTGCATTGGGTGGGCGCGTACATGCTTTTAATTGGTCTGAAAAGTGGTGACGTTGTAAATTCTTGGCTTGCAATGAGTTATATTCTCTATCTGGCGGGACAAGGGCTTTCCATGCGGAGGGTATAGTGGCGAGACCGTCTCGTTGGAGAGCGCCAAATGAGGTATAGAGTAGTCCACGTCACCACCGTGCACGCGCGCGACGATACGCGCATTCGCCTCAAGGAAGTGGCGTCACTGGCCCGGGTCTGGCCCGGCGAAGTGGCAGTTTTCGTACAGGACGGCAAAGGTGATCAGGATGACAGTGGAGGCGGAGTTGTCATTCGGGATACCGGGGACCGGGCACGTTCTCGCCTGCGGCGGATGACGATCGGTGCCTTCGCAATGTATCGTGCCGTGCGCCGCGCTCGGCCGTATCTGGTGCACTTCCATGATCCCGAGTTCATCCCCTGGGCCGTTCTGCTGCGGTTGAGCGGGATCAAGGTGATTTATGATGTTCACGAGGATTTGCCTCGACAAATGCTTTCGAAGCACTGGATTCCGCAGTCGCTGCGGGGTGTTCTTGCGCGATTGACTGAGGCGCTTGAAGTGCTGGCCGCAAAAGTTTTCGATGGCATCGTCGCGGCCACGCCGACGATCGCTCATCGCTTTTCAGAGAAAAAAACGGTGACTGTGCAGAACTTCCCGTTGTTGCATGAGTTCGCCCTCATTGTCGCGAAGCCAGCAGGCGACCGCCGGCCTGCGTTCGCCTATGTGGGTGGCATCACCGGCATACGCGGCAGTCTGGAAATGGTGCGTGCGGTTGGAGTTCTTGCGAAACGCGGGATCGAATGCCATTTGGAGCTTGCCGGTTCGTTTTCACCTGTTAGTCATGAGGCACAGCTTCGTGATGAGGCAGGGTGGCAACGCGTACATTTTCGAGGCTTTCTCGATCGGAGAGGTGTCGCCTCACTGTTGACATCGGTCTGCGGCGGGCTCGTCTTATTACATCCGACCGCGAATTATATGGACGCGCTCCCGGTCAAATTGTTCGAGTACATGGCGGCAGGGCTCCCCGTGATCGCCTCGGATTTCCCGTTGTGGCGCGAGATCGTGCACGGGGCGGGCTGCGGGCTGCTCGTCAATCCGCTCGATCCGGGCGCGATTGCGGATGCCATGCAGTGGATCTTGGAACATCCGCAAGAAGCCGCGAACATGGGACAGCGCGGCCGTGCCGCCATTGAGGCCCTCTATAATTGGGAATCTGAAAGTCAGAAACTCATCGCGCTGTACCGTCGCGTGATGCCCAATCTTTCGCAAAGGACGGCAGCTTGACGAAAATTCTCACCGTAATCGGGGCACGTCCGCAGTTCATCAAGGCGTCGGTGGTTTCTGCTGCGATTGGTCAAAATCCGGTGCTCAAAGAAGTTGTTGTCCATACCGGACAACATCACGATTCCAACATGTCGGATGTGTTCTTCGCCGAGTTGGGGATGCGCCCGCCCGATCACCATCTCGGTATTCATGGCGGCAAACATGGTGAGATGACAGGTCGGATGCTGGCCGGTCTGGAAGAGGTCATGATCGAGCACAAACCTGACGTCGTCATGGTGTACGGGGATACGAACTCCACGCTTGCGGGCGCGATCGCGGCTGTGAAACTTCACGTGCCCGTGGCGCACGTCGAAGCGGGGCTCCGCTCCTTCAACATGCGGATGCCTGAAGAGATCAACAGGATTCTGACAGACCGTATCTCCAAGCACTTGTTCGCACCCTCGGCCGTGGCGCAGCAAAACCTGTTGCGGGAGGGCGCAGATATTCGGTCCATCACCGTCACGGGCGATGTGATGTATGACGTCGCTCTCCATCATGGAGCGCGCGCGGACGCCCGCGAGCTTCGCGACCGCCTCGGGGTGGTGGCCAAAGGCTATGTCCTTGTGACGATCCATCGGGCTGAGAACACCGACGACGTGAAAGTTTTGTCGGTGATTCTTCAAGGCCTGACGGACGTCGCACGCGTCCTGCCGGTCGTTTGGCCGATACACCCCAGAACGCGCGCAGTTCTTGCTCGGGACGACGCACTTGCGCGCTGGGCCGCGAGCTTGAAGATCATTGATCCGGTCGGCTACATGGACATGGTCGGTCTTGAGAAGAATGCAGCTGTCATTGCCACGGACTCCGGCGGCGTCCAGAAGGAGGCCTTCTACCACGGCGTTCCCTGCGTGACCGTTCGGCATGAGACGGAATGGGTCGAGCTCGTGGATGCGGGCTGGAACACGCTGGTCCCGCCTGTTGAGGCCGGTGAGATCACTCGTGCCGTCCTGGCTGCTTGCGGAACGGTTGGACAGTCGGTGAAGCCATACGGCGAGGGTGACGCGGCGGTGAAAATTGCAAACACGTTGGCCGCATCGTTCTCAACATGAAGATCTGGATGATCAATCAATACGCCTCCACACCCACAACGGGCATCGGTGGGCGACAACACTATCTCGGACGTGAATTGGCGCTCCGGGGCCATGCGGTTAAAGTTATCGCCGCGCGGTCCCATCATCTCTTAAAGGAAGGTGTTGATCCTGACCTGCTGCCTTCGCGCGAACGCGTCGATGGCTATGAATTTATTCGAATGTCCGTGCCGCGGTTTCGCGATGCCCACGACAACCGCCGGGTTCTCGCATGGTTGGGATTCGCGCAGCAATTGGCTGGACTGCACCGCAAGCTCGGCGAAGTTCCGGATGTCGTCGTCTATTCCTCGCCGTCTCTGTTGGGGTATCTCGGCGCAGAGCGGCTCGCGCGCCGCACGGGGGTTCCGTTGGTGTTCGAAGTTCGCGACATCTGGCCCCTGACCCTGATCGAGATCGGCAAAAAATCACCTCGGCACCCCTTCATCAGGCTTCTGCAATGGATTGAAGATCGCGCCTATCAACGCGCCGATCGGGTCATTTCGAATTTACCGGGGGCAGTCGAGCACATGGTTCAAAGGCGCATGCCGCGCGAGAAATTTGCATGGGTTCCGAATGGGATATCGGTTGCCGAGGCCGATAGCCCCGAACCGTTGCCTGATCATGTCGCACGGCGGATCCCGCAGTCCGGGCTGCGCATTGTGTATGCGGGGACGCTGGGTCGGGCCAACGCGCTGGAAACGCTAATTGATGCGGCAGCGCTCGTGTCCGACTTGGGCGACGTTTCAATTATTCTCGTGGGTCAGGGCAAAGAGCGCGCGCTGCTCGAGCAGCGAGCTCAGAACCTGAAATTGAAGAACGTGGCGTTTATCGGGCCCGTCGCGAAGACGCAAGTCCAGTCGGTGCTGCGAGCATGTGACGTTTGTTATATTGGCTGGCAAGATAACCAACTGTATCGCTTCGGTATCGCCGCCAACAAAATCGGTGATTACCTTTATTCCGGAAAGCCCATGATAAATTCCTTTAGCGGGCGTTTCGACCCAGTAACTGAGTATGCAGCGGGATTGACGGTAGCTGCCGAAGACCCCCGCGCTCTTGCCGATGCGATTCGCCGCATGTATGCAATGACCCCAGAGCAGCGCCAGCGGATGGGCGAGAACGGCCGACGCGCCGCGCTCGAGCATTACGATTATGCGAAGCTGGCAGGGAGTTTTGAGGCTATTTTGTGGGACACCGTCAATGTTCACGGGGGAGGCTCGAAGTCGAAGTCGGTGCAAGTCGGGGGTTCATGTCGGGCTTAGGCAAGTGACCTCGACAGTTGCGTCGCGCGATTGAAGTACCAAGCCGGTGAACGCGTGCCTGAATATTCTAAAGGTAACCTAGTATGCTACCTATAAAACGGATGATGGACATCCTAGGAGCCTCAGTAGGACTCATTGCGTTTGCGCCGCTGATCCTGGGTATCGCTGTTGCTACGCGCTGGCAATTAGGTTCACCCATCTTCTTCAGGCAACTGCGGCCTGGACTGCATGGCAAGCCATTTCAACTTTTCAAGTTTCGCACGATGCGGGATGCCGTCGATGCGGATGGTCATCCTTTGCCAGACGGCGATCGCTTGACTCCATTCGGCCGCTGGCTACGCGCCACGAGCCTCGATGAACTTCCAGAGTTGTGGAATGTTCTCAAGGGCGACATGAGCTTGGTGGGGCCGCGGCCATTACTGATGGAGTATCTGCCACTCTACACACGAGAACAGGCGCGGCGGCATGAGGTTAAGCCGGGACTGACCGGATGGGCGCAGATCAATGGGCGCAACGCGCTTACCTGGGAGGAGAAGTTCGCGCACGATGTTTGGTATGTGGAAAACAATGGCCTTCTGCTTGATCTGGCGATCCTCTGGCGCACTGTCTTGATCGTTTTCGCACGGGATGGGATCTCCGCACCGGGTGAGGCGACCATGCCGAAATTTGCGGGTTCGAAGCAGAAGCCGGCAGTTGATGTATGACGAATGACCCGATATTTGGGATTTTTGGTGCCGCTGGATTTGGACGAGAAATTATGCCTGTGGCGCGTGCTGTTTTGAAATCGGCGAGGTGGCGAGATAAAGACATAGCGGATCGTCTGGTTTTTATCGATGATGCGCTGCATGGTTCTTGTGTTAATGGTCATCGGGTTCTCTCCCGCGAACAGTTTCTGAATGAGCCTTCGCAGGCCCGTGCAATCGCAATTGCGATCGCTGACAGCCGGGTTCGTGCTCGCATTACCGAAGATTTTCGCGCCAATGGAATCCAACCTTGGACGATCCGTGCCGAAAACGCTGTTATAATGGACAATGTCGAAATCGGACCGGGATCAATTCTCTCGCCCTTCGTGACGTTAACCTCCAACATTAGGATAGGTGTGGCATTCCACGCCAATCTATATAGTTATGTAGGACACGATTGCCGGATCGGCGACTTTGTAACGTTCGCACCTGGTGTTAAATGCAACGGCAATGTCGTCGTTGAAGACCTCGTATACATCGGTGCAGGTGCGATTATCAAACAGGGCAAGCCCAACAAACCATTGGTGATAGGCAAGGCGGCCGTCGTTGGTATGGGGGCAGTAGTTACGAAAGATGTTCCGCCGGGCGCCGTTGTTGTTGGTAACCCTGCGCGACCGATACGGAAATCAACAACGACCTAGTGTCTATCATGCTCGGTGGTCCATTTCCGCCCTGGCCGTCTTATTCTGACGCAGAAGCAGATGCGGTCAAGCGTGTGCTGCGGTCTAATCGCGTGAACTATTGGACCGGTGAGGAAGCGCGAGCTTTCGAGCGGGAATTCGCCGAGGCTTGCGGAAGCGAGTTCGCCGTAGCGCTTGCGAACGGGACAGTCGCGCTGGAGGCTGCATTGAGAGCGGTAGGGGTCGGTCCAGGCGATGAAGTCATCGTAACTCCCCGCTCTTTCGTGGCATCCGCCACCAGCGTTCTTAGTGTCGGAGCAAAGCCTGTATTTGCCGATGTCGATCGCGACACTCAGAATATTTCGACGCAAACATGTGCGAAAGTCTTGTCTCCTCGGACACGAGCGATCATCGCGGTGCATTTGGCGGGTCAACCCTGTGATATGGACCCGCTGATGGAATTTGCCCGCGCTCATGAAATCGTCGTCATCGAAGATTGCGCGCAGGCCCACGGTGCACGGTACAAAGGCCGCTCGGTTGGTTCGATTGGTGCGATCGGAGCTTGGTCGTTCTGTCAGGACAAGATCCTGACCACCGGCGGTGAAGGGGGTATGGTCACGACAAATGGGCGGGAGTTGTGGTCGCGAATGTGGTCGCACAAAGACCACGGAAAAAGTTATGACGCGGTTTATTCTTCGGAGCATCCGCCGGGTTATCGGTGGGTGCACGAAAGCCTGGGAACGAATTGGCGTCTGACGGAAATGCAAGCAGCAATTGGGCGCATCCAGTTGCGCATACTGCCCGAATGGGTGGCTAAGCGGCGTGCGTACGCGGATCGGATCTGGAAGGCGGCGCGGGACATCCCCGGATTGCGCGCACCAGCGGTGCCAGCCTGGGCTGAGCACGCCGCATATAAGTGTTACGTCTTCGTCGAGCCATCGGCACTTTCTGCGGGCTGGTCGAGAGATCGGATTGTTGCCGAGATCTCGGCTCGGGGCGTCCCTTGTTTCCAGGGTACATGTCCAGAAATCTACCTGGAGAAAGCGTTCGACGGTGTCTTGCCGCGGCCAACGCCACGACTGCCCGTCGCCCAGGAGCTTGGCGAAACAAGTCTTATGTTCCTAGTCCACCCGACATTAGAGGAGCGACACATATCTTTAACATGCGAGGTCCTTCGTGAGGTCATGCGTCAGGCCGTACGTTGAAGTCGGCGCACCGCGCATATCGTCAAGTAGGGTCTTAGATCATAGAATTGCTCTTTGAGGCCCCCGCATCATAGTTCTCGGTGAAGACTTCAGCCAAACACGCCACGACCCGCTCCTGATCCGCGGCGGTGAGATCGGGGCCCATGGGCAAACTCAAGACGTGGCTGGACAAGACGTGCGCTGTCGGCGTGCAATCCGGGCAGCAGAGGTGACGATAGGCCGGCTGCTCGTTCAGCGAGACCGGGTAATGCACGGCTGTTGGGATCCCTGCCTCCGCAAGTTTGGCTTGAACCCGCTCACGATCTGGGACCAAAATTGTGTATTGGGCATACACCGTTGATCGGTTCGGCAGAGTGGTGAGTGTGCGCGGTCCGGTCAACCCCAATAGAGCCTTGCCGGACTCGATTGGCCGGCAATCGGGGACGCGCGTGTGGAGGCGCTGCGTGTAATTCGCGCCGATCCGAGCGCGAGCGGCCACCTCCGTCTCGAAGCGGGGCCATTTCGCAAGCAATATCGCGCACTGGAGCGTATCCATTCGACCGCCGACGCCAATGCGCGTATGAACATAACGCTTGCTCTGCCCATGGACGCGAATTTCGCGCGCAGCCTTTGCAATATCGTCTTCGTTGGTGAACAGCGCCCCGCCGTCGCCATAGCAGCCAAGCGGCTTCGAAGGAAAAAAACTCGTGCAGCCAATGGTCGAGAGATTGCAACTCCTCCGGCCTTTATATGTGGCGCCGAAACTCTGCGCCGCATCTTCGATCACCGGTATATGACCATGGCGTGCTGCCAGGTCATTGATGGCATCCATGTCGGCCGGCTGGCCGTAAAGGCTGACGGGAATGATGGCTCTCGTCCGCGTTGAAATTTTTTCTTCGATACAACGGACATCGATATTCGCGGTATGGACTTCGACATCGGCGAAGACTGGCTTAGCGCCAAGCAGGACGATGACTTCCGCCGTCGCAACAAATGTGAAAGGTGTGGTGATGACTTCATCGCCTGGCCCAATCCCCAAGCTCATCAGGGCGATGAGGAGCGCCTCTGTGCCGCTCGCGACCGTGATGCAGTGTTTTGCGCCGGTATAGGCCGCCAGCGTGGCTTCGAGTTCTTCGACTTCAGGCCCCATGATGTAGCGGCCATGCGCGAGAACGGAGGCTATGCGGCGATCAAGCTCGTCGCGAATGGCTGCCTGTTGCGGCTTGAGATCGATGAATTCCATGAGTTGTTACCGGCGCCAGTAGACGGTCATCCTGTGGAGGGAGCATGCTCGTTCAGTCATCGCCCGATGCGTCCTCTGGATTGTCGCCCGCGATTGTCGATGGGCCGCAGACACCAGCTGCATCGACATGGTACCAGCTCCCCGTCCCCGGGCATTGGGCATCTGCCGGGCCGACAAGCGGCAATTCCAGACGTATGCCGTGAGCGCTCATCCAGCCTTTTTGGATAGCAGGGACGCCAGCCACAAGCGCATAAGGCGGCACGTTTTTCGTTACGACGGCACCCGCAGCAACAAAGGCGTATCGGCCGACTTCAACGCCGCAGACGATCGTGCAGTTTGCACCGAGCGTGGCACCGCGCCGGATGATCGTGTCGCGATATTCATCTTTGCGGGGTACGGCGGCACGAGGGTTTAGAACATTCGTGAAAACCATGCTCGGTCCACAGAAGACATCATCCTCGATAAAAACGTTGTCATAGACAGAAACGTTATTTTGAATTTTGACATTGTTGCCGATCCGCACGTTGTTCGCGACGAAAACGTTCTGGCCGAGTGAGCAACGATCGCCAATTATGGCTTGGCTGCAGATATGCGAAAAGTGCCAGATTTTCGTGCCTTCACCAATTGTTGCGCCCGGGTCGATAATTGCGGTGGCGTGAGCTTGATAAGCCATTTTAGTACTCGAGCGGCAGGCCCACGCGCCGACCATCGCGGGCGGATTGGTAGAGGGCGATGAGAAGCTCAAGAGACTTCAGGCCCTCTCGGCCGTCCGTCTCAGGCTGCGCCTCACCGCACAGGGTTTTGATGACGTTGTCATAGTAAAGTGGGTGACCGAAGCCGTAGACGCTCGTCGTCTCATAACTTGCGTCCTTGATTTTTTCATCTTCTGGACGCTTGTCCGCAAACTCCCAAAGTTGGATTTCATTCACCGCCACGCCGCCGACCTTGACTGAACCGTTCTCGCCAAGAATCGTAATCGACCCCTCATAATTCTTGGGGTAGGTGAGCATGGTCACGTTCAAAGTGCCAAGCGCGCCAGAGCGCCATTTGATCGCGGCCACACCGGTATCCTCGACTTCAATATCACGCGCCAGCGTTGCGGTGTATGCCATGACACTTTCCACCGGACCAATCAGCCAATCGAGCAAATCGATGTAATGGCTCGCTTGGTTCATGAACGCCCCGCCATCGAACTCCCAGGTGCCGCGCCATTTTGCGCTATCGTAATAGTTCTGCGGTCGTGTCCAAAAGACATTGACGGCGACCGCGTAAATGCGGCCGAAGCGTCGTTCCGTGACGGCCTTCTTCAACAGCTGAAGCGTCGCGTTGCGGCGGTTTTGTTTGACGACGAAGAGGTAAACACCTGCGCGGTCGCAGGCTTCCACCATGGCGAGACCATCGCGCCAACGGGTTGCCATCGGCTTCTCTGTCATGACATGGCGGCCGGAGCGGGCAATTTCGATCACCTGGGAGGGGTGAAGGCCGCTCGGCGTTGTGACGACGACGCAGTCGGCGTCCGTTCTGGCGAGCATCTCATCCAGCGACCCATGCCCGCGCGCGCCTGTCGCCGAAACCGCGGTTTGCAACGCACTCGCATCGACGTCGCACACGTCGACAAGGGTGCAACGGTTGCCCATTTGCTTCATGGCCGCGAAATGATTGGTCGCAATGCGGCCGCAGCCCACGAGAGCGAAGCGCACCGGCCGTCCTTGTACGATCGATCCTTTGGTTGCGGGCATGCTGATCACCTAGAGGCGAAACACGGTGAAGCCCGCGTCGCGGCACGCTGCGCGATCGTAGAGGCTCTTGAGATCAGATAACACGGGCCGTTCGCCGCGAACGAGTTGGCGCAGAGCGCTCGCAGGCATGCGGCGATAAGCGTTGTGTCCAACGGCGACAACGAGAGCATCCACGGGATCCTGTTCGGCAAGCGGGACAAGGTCGATTCCGTATTCGTGTCGAACTTCTTGCGGATCGGCCAGCGGATCTTCAACAAGGACTGTTGTACCGTGATCCCTCAATTCGCGAACGAGATCGACGACCTTCGAATTGCGAACGTCAGGGCAGTTTTCTTTGAAGGTGATCCCCATCACGCCAATGCGGCAGCGTGGAACATCCATGCCATTTTTGAGCATGAGCTTGATCGTATTGCGCGCGGCATACCGCCCCATGTTATCGTTGAGACGGCGGCCAGCGAGGATGATCTGCGGAATGTAGCCGAGCTGTTCGGCCTTGTGCGTCAGATAATACGGGTCGACACCGATGCAGTGGCCGCCGACCAGTCCAGGATTGAACTTTAGAAAATTCCACTTGGTGGCCGCCGCGTCGAGAACTTCCATGGTGTCGATGCCGATGCGCGCAAAAATCACGGATAACTCATTCATCAACGCGATATTGAGGTCACGCTGGGTGTTCTCAATGACTTTTGCGGCCTCGGCGACTTTGATGCTGCTGGCCTTGTGGGTGCCGGCCGTGATGATCGAACGATAGAGTTGATCAACCTCCTCAGCAATCTCGGGGGT
>JAKALI010000522.1 GCA_021813195.1 Pseudomonadota bacterium | reverse complement strand
GCCCAGGCCATTTGCAAACGCGATCACGTCGGCGAGCGCGACTTCGGAAAATCGTGTCGCGCTTCCGATTGGAAAACTGAGTTGAACGTCCGGCCAGGTGCTTTCTCTTGCCCCCACGCGATCGGGTGTGGACCATGCAAAGGTACTCACCAGGTCGTAGTGCGGAGTCAGCGAGTAGCCGTCACGGCCGGCAAAGACGGACAGGTTCTTTAGGTGGGCGTCGTTGTTGCCGATGAGCAGGTTGAACATGACCCAGCGAAAGATGGCGAGTCTGGCCGGGGCTTTGGCCCGGCAAAGGCCGACTATCCTCGTTAGAGCATCCAGACCGTTTTCGCCGTATTTCATCCCGGCCGCCAGTGAAAGGAGCTGGGTTGCGTCGAGAACATGCAAGCGCTCGACGGCGTCACCGGTGATCTTGCGGTCGAATCGTTCAATGATGTACACGGTGGAGGGGACGTAGCGCAGGACCACCGTGGGAACCGGAAGGCCTGTCTCCTGCGCCACCCGGGCGCAGAACCATTCGTTGACAGCGCTGTGGGTGTAGAAGTCGCTGGTCGAGTCCGGTTTCAGGATGTGGGTGGACGCACCCGCGCCCTCGGGCTCGAATAATCGGCCGTCGCGCGTGAGAACGATGGCGAGTTTCTGTTGCGCGCCGGCAAGCGACATGCGCTTGGGGGCGAGGGCCGTGAGTGCTTGTCGGGGCAGCGCCTTGATTCGTGCCTGGAGTTGTTCATCAGTCAGCGGGCGGAGGGATGCCGGTGGCTGCCGCACCCCGGGCGGAAGCAGCGTGATGGCGCCGGCGGATTCGGCACCGTAGAGTTCGAGCAGGCTCCATGCGTCGGCGCTAGTCAGCTTGGCGGAAGCAACCAGCAAATCACGGGCGTCTTCTTCGGGGAGCAGATTGTCGAAGAACCATTGCACCGGCCGTTTCGTGCCCGTGTCCAGGATGGTCCCTTCCACGCGGGGAAGACCCGGGGCCAGGTCAAAGCCGTTGGCAGCCCAGTCGGGCGTGTAAGTGAACGACCAGATGCCCTGGTTCTCACTCAAGGTGCCGACTTGAACCTGGTCGATGCGGACGAGCAGTTCGCGTGTCATCGGCGCACCCGCGACCGTTTTACTGGTGCTTCGGGGTCGGTCTCGATGTGCACCTCAGCGGCTTGAGGCGGAAGCTCAAGATGCAATGTGATACCCAGCTCGCTCAGAGCGGTGAAGAGTTTTTGCAAAGCGGCGGTTGCCTTACCCTGTTCCAGACGGCTCAAGAACGTGTGAGACGTGCCGATCATGGCTGCGAGGTCTTCGGCGGGAAGATCCAACGCAACGCGGGTGCCCCGAAGTGCGGCGCCAAGTTGCTTTGCAGATCGAATTTCCATGATTACCTCTAATAGAGCAATATTGTTCGATGTTATCAGTTTATAAGCACTGGTTCAATATATCGAATGATTTTGTTCTATTAACGCCACCAAGATCATTTCTTAGCTTTAACGAACAAATATATTCGTTATTGCAAGGCGCTAACTTACCGCGCCTGACAACGGGAAAAGCTGTATTGTTTTGCAAATTCGCCACATAATGGCTAATATTTAGCCATGTATCGGCGATTAATCGAAAAAAAGCTTCTGGCTGCTCTGGCTGATACCCGGGTAGTGCTGTTGAATGGCGCCCGCCAAACTGGAAAAAGCACTTTGGCTCAGCTAGTTGCGACCCAGCGCGGTGGCCAGTATCTGACGCTCGATGACCCGGCGACCGCTGGGCTGGCCCGCTCCGATCCGTACGCGCTGGTCCGGGAAGCGGGTCATTTTATGGTCATCGACGAAGTGCAGCACGCGCCGGAGTTGTTCCCGGCGATCAAACGGGTGGTGGACGCCGATGGCCGCCCCGGGCGGTTTTTGCTCACCGGTTCGGCCAATGTGTTCTTGCTGCCCCGCCTGGCGGAGTCGCTGGCAGGGCGCATGGAAATTCTGCCGCTGCACTCCTTGTCGCAGGGCGAACTGGCGGACAGTGAGGCGAACCTGGTGGACGCGCTGTTCGGCGCCGCGCCGTGGCAGACCGGCGCGCAGACGCTTGATCGCGTGGACGTGTGCGAGCGCGTCATCGCAGGGGGTTTTCCCGAGGCCGTGGCGCGTACGCCGGGAGAGCGGCGCGATGCCTGGTTTCGCAGCTATGTCGCAAGCCTGCTGCAACGCGACGTGCGTGACATGGCCAACATCGACGGGATGACCGACATGCCGCGGCTGCTTTCGCTCTTGGCAGCCCGGTCGGGCGCGTTGATGAACATGTCGGAAGTCTCGCGCGCGGCGGGCATTGCGCACTCCACGCTGCGGCGCTATCTCGCGCTGCTGGAGGCGACATTCATTTTTCAGCCGCTGCCGGCGTGGTCGGCCAATATTGGCAAACGCTTCGTGAAATCACCCAAGATCCATTTGCTGGATTCGGGCCTGACCGCACATCTGCGCGGCGATGCGGACGCGGCCGCTCTGGCGCAGTCGCCCGATCTCGGGCCGCTGCTGGAATCTTTCGTGGTGCAGGAAGTGCGGAAACTCTTGGGCTGGAGCCGCCAGGCAGCCACGCCTTATCACTTTCGCACTGCGACCGGGCAGGAGGTGGACCTGGTGCTCGAAGCGCCGGGCCAGCGCATCGCAGGTATCGAAGTCAAAGCGTCGTCGAACGTGAGCCAGGGCGACTTCAGCGGCTTGCGCTCGCTTGCCGAAACGATCGGCGACAAATTTGTCGGCGGCGTCGTGCTCTATCTTGGCCAGCAGCGCCTGTCCTTTGCCGACAAGCTGTGGGCCTTGCCGATTTCAGCATTGTGGGAAGCGGTGGACGCGACGCCGGTCTTGCGCTCGCCTGCTCCGCCAGCATATGGGACAAAGTCTGCGTCTATCGCGTCAACGTCAAAGGACTCGAAGCCGGTTACGCAGAAGCTGCGCATCTCGCAGATCAAACTCGAGGCGCTGTGCCGCAAGTACGGCATCGCCAAATTGAGCCTGTTCGGCTCGGCCTCCAGAAACGAACTGAGGCCCGAAAGCGATATGAACCTGATGGTCGAATTCTTGCCGCGAAGTCGCGCCTCGCTATTCGATATCGCCGCGATGCAAGACGAATTGCCGGCTGCGTTCGGCGGGCGCAAAGTGGACATCGTCACGCCTGAAATCCTCCTCAATCCGCAGCGGCGGGATTCTATTCTGCCGGACCTGAAGCCGATCTATGAAGCCTAAGCGCAACGACAAGGCGTTTCTTTGGGATATGCTTCGGACCAGCGACGAGTCGCAGCTGTTTTGACGCGGCCTCCACTTCGCGAACATCGAGCACAAATGAACTCCGCCACCATCGTCCAAAAACTCTGGAATTACTGCAACGTTCTGCGCGACGACGGCATGAGCTACGGCGATTACGTCGAGCAGCTCACCTACCTGCTGTTCCTCAAGATGGCCGACGAGCGCAGTCGCCCGCCGTACAAGCAGCCTAGCCTGATCCCCGCACCCTACGCCTGGCCCGAACTGCTCAAGCGCGACGGCGACGAGCTGTTCGACCACTACCGCCACACGCTGGAGAAGCTCGGCGCGGGCAAGGGCACGCTCGCGCTCATTTTCAACAAGGCGCAGAACAAGTTCCAGGACCCGGCCAAGCTGCGGCGCCTGGTGGCGGACCTGATCGACGCCGAGAACTGGTCGGCCATGGGCGCGGACGTGAAAGGCGACGCCTACGAGGGTCTGCTGGAGAAGAACGCGCAGGATACGAAAAGCGGCGCGGGGCAGTACTTCACGCCGCGCGCGCTGATCCAGGCGATGGTGGACTGCATCGCGCCCAAGCCGGGCGAGGCGATCTGCGACCCTGCCTGCAGCACCGGCGGCTTTCTGCTCGCCGCGCATAAATACGTGGCCGAGCACAACGCCGATCTCACGCGCGAGCAGAAGAAGCATCTGAAGGAGAATGCGTTGCGCGGCTGGGAACTGGTGCAAAGCACCGCGCGCCTCGCCGCGATGAATCTGATGCTGCACGACATAGGCTCGGACAAGTCGGTGCCCATCGCGGTCGCGGACGCGCTCGCCGCCGACCCCGGCGAGCGCTTCGAG
>JAKALI010000521.1 GCA_021813195.1 Pseudomonadota bacterium | reverse complement strand
CGGCGCGCCCGCCGGGGTAGTGGCCGATGACATGGTTGAGATGTTCGATCTCATGCCGACCGTGCTGGAGCTTGCCGGCACACAGGCCCGCCACACTCATTTCGCACGCTCGTTCCTCGGGCAAGTAAAAGGCGGTTCGGGCGATCCGAACCGGGCAACCTTTACCGAGGGCGGATACAACATCTACGAGCCGCAAGCTTTTGAGACTGTCCCCCAACACGGCGTTTATGTCGCCAAGACCAGTCTCGAAGCGGAGATGCCGGAAGACGTTTCCCGAAGCGTCGCGATCCGTACGAAAGACCGTAAGCTGATCATTCGTCCGCAAGGACAATGCGAACTTTATGATTGCGTCCGCGATCCGAAGCTCACCACAAATGTCATCGGATCACATCGCTATCAAAAAGATGAAGCGGAACTCCGCGCCCGGCTGCTCAACTGGTACATCAACACCGGAGTTGTAAAGGCACACCGGAATTCGCCCGATTTGCCTCCATACAATCCCGTGCCGGAACTTCGTAAGAACAAGTCGGAGGCGGAAATTCTTGACGGATGAGCGGCACACGAAGGCGAGTCCTTGGTCAAGTGGCGGCGGGGGGATTCTTGGAAATGACGAATGGGTTACAATGCCGTTATAAGCAGTTGGCTCGGCCCGCTGCACGCGGCCTGTGCCGGTGCGCATGGCTGCATACACAACCATGACAGAGAATTACAAAAGAGAACTTCATTCTAGAAAATGGCTGAGATAGGTTCGCGCTCAGATAATGCAAAGCTGCGAGCTTAGCTACGAACAGGAGAGGAAGGCCGGCGTGCGTCAGACATCCAAGCTGAAGAGGCTGCTCGGCGGAAGCGCCGTCTTGATGTGGTTGGGCACTTCTGCCGCGGCGCAGAATGTGCTGCCGAAACCGCCGGCGCCGTTTGCCGGCAAGGTGGAGCCGAGCACCGCCCAGTCGACCCCGAGTTGGCCGCAGGAGATTAAGGCTCCAACAGGCGCACCCAATATAGTGGTCATCCTGCTCGACGATGTCGGTTTCGGATCCACGTCTACATTCGGTGGCCCCGTCAACACCCCAACGTTGACGAAGCTTGCCCAAGGTGGGCTGAGCTACAATAATTTCCACGTCAATGCGATATGTTCACCAACAAGGGCAGCGCTGTTGACCGGACGTAACGCCCATGAAGTGGGCTACGGGCACGTTTCCGACGATCCCGCTGGTTATCCGGGCTACAATACCGTCATTCCCAAGAGCGCAGCGACGATCGCCGAAGTTCTGAAAGATCACGGATATTCCACCGCTGCATTCGGAAAATGGCACAATACGCCTCTATGGGAGGTCGGCCCGGTCGGACCGTTTGACCGCTGGCCCACAGGTGAGGGCTTCGAATATTTTTATGGTTTCATGGCCGGACAAGATGATCAATTTACGCCGCGCCTGTATCGCGACACCATAGCCGTCAACCCGCCGAAGACGCCCAAGCAAGGCTATATCCTGACGCACGACCTGGCGAACGATGCGATACGCTGGCTGCACAACCATGACGCGCTGGCGCCGAAGAAGCCTTTCTTCCTCTATTTCGCGACACCCGGGGCGCATGTCCCGCACCAGGCGCTTCCGGCGTGGATCGCCAAATACAAAGGCAAGTTTGGCGAGGGTTGGGACAAGCTTAGAGCGGAGATCATTGCCAATCAAAAGAAGATGGGAATCATTCCGGCCGATGCCGATCCGACGCCACGACCTCGCGCGATGCCGGCCTGGGACAGCCTCTCGCCTGACGAGCAGAAGATATTCGAGCGCAAAGCTCAGGTTTTCGCCGGCTATCTCTCGGAAACCGACCACGAGATCGGCCGCGTGTTAGACGCCATTCGGCAGGAAGGCCAGATGGACAACACGCTGATCATTTTCATCGCCGGTGACAACGGCGCCAGCGCGGAGTCCGGCCCGAACGCCGTCTCGGTCCATCATGTAGACGGCAAACCGGCGACCACGGCCGAGCGTCTTGCTGCCCTGAAGGACCTGGGTGGCCCGAAATATCAGGATGACTATGGCGCGTCCTGGGCCTGGGCCTTTGACGCGCCATTCCGCTGGACCAAGGAGGTTGCCTCGCACCTTGGCGGAACAACCGATCCGATGGTGATCTATTGGCCGGACAAGGTCAAGCAGGCCGGCCTGCGAACTGAATGGCAACACGTCACCGATATTGCGCCGACAATCTACGCTGCTGTCGGGATCAAAGCACCCGAAGCCGTCGATGGCATCAAACAAATGTCGATGGCCGGAGATAGCTTCCTTGATTCCTTCACCAATCCCCAGGCACCCAGTACTCATCATATCCAGGCCTTCGAAAGCTACGGGAACCGGGGCATTTACAAGGATGGTTGGTGGGCGGGTAATCGCTCCCTGTTGCCGTGGCAATTTGGCCTGGTCGGCAGGGTCCCGATCGATCGGCATCCGTGGCAATTATACGATCTGACCACCGATTATACTCAGGCGCACGATCTGGCTGCCAAAGATCCCGATAAGCTCAAGGAAATGGAGGCATTGTTCGACGAGGAAGCAGAAAAGAATGACATCTATCCTCTCGTCGTTACGCTTGGCCAGGATCCCCCTGCCTTTGATCGACACCATTATGTGTTTCGCTCCGGTGTCGATCACATTCCTGTCGAACGCTTCACTATTCTCAAGGGCGATACCCATAGCATTACGGCAAGGGTCGACATCCCGGCTGAACAGCCTGGCAACGGCGTGATCATCGCCGCCGGTGGCTTTCAAGGTGGCTTCACGCTCTTCTTGAAGGATGGACGACCGATATACGAGATCGAGGTTGATGGTCATATCGCCGGTAAGATCGCGTCCAACGAACCGCTGAAACCCGGCTGGACGACGGTAGGCGTCAACGTTGACTTCAACCCACCGCCGGCGGGCATGAATATCGCGGAATATAGACATGTCCGTGCCGCAACCGGCACGATCACGATGTCTGTTGATGGCAAGCAGGTAGGTTCCGACAAGATGCTCAATTTCCCACTATTTGCGCATGACACGCTCGATATAGGCGAGGATTTGGGCTCGACTGTTGGCGATGATTATTCGGGGCCAAATCCCTTCAACGGCAAGATCGATACCGTTGACCTGGACATCAAATAGCGCCTTCCCGGCACACTGCTGACGGCGCTGATGACGACCGCTCGGATCGGCTGTTGAAGTCCCCGGTCAGGCCGGCGTGGGGAGCGCTCGTTGGACATCGCCAAAATGCAAAAGGAGCGACACATGCGTAGGCAACTACCTGACCGACGAACAGTGTTGAGGGGAGGCGCGCTAGCGTCGCTAGCCGTTGGGGCCGGGGTCGCCACGCAGCCGTCAGCCGCGCAGAAGACGGCCGATCACGACGTCTTGTCGGCCGCCATTCCACGAGCGCCCGAGGGTCTCAACGAAAACGGCACTAAGTTGGTTTTGCTTGGAACATGCGGTGGTCCCATGCTCGGCCAACCGCGGCATATGACCTCTCAAATCATGATCAGTAATGGCGCAGCCTACGTCCTTGACTGCGGCATGACAGTTTCCAATAGAATAGCCCAGGCTGGGATTGCCTTCGACAAAATCCGCGGCGTCTTCATCACCCACCATCACCCGGATCATAACAGTGAATACGGCCCGCTGTTGCTGATGTCGTGGATTCACGGTCTACACGGCGAGCTCAACACTTACGGGCCGCCGCCACTTCAGGATATCACCGATTATTATCTGAAATCGATCGATTGGACGGTGAAGCTCTGGATCGAAGATCTCAAAGGGCCGCCGTTTCCGAAGATCAACGCCCATGAAATCGCTGGATCGGGGCCGGTCATGGCCGATGATGATGTGCGCGTAACCGCCGCCTTGGTAAGACATCCCCCGATCGTTCCGGCGTTTGGTTATCGTTTTGATTTTCATGACCGTTCTATCGCATTCTCGGGAGACACGGTGATGGTCGAATCAGTGGTGGATCTCGCCAAAGGCGCTGACGTGTTGGTCCATGAAGCCATGTATATGCCTGCTCTCGACCGTATGGTCGCGATTGCCGGCGGCCATGATCGCGC
>JAKALI010000520.1 GCA_021813195.1 Pseudomonadota bacterium | reverse complement strand
TCGCCTTTATGCCGGGGACCAAGTGGAACTACGGCATGTCGATAGACGTCCTCGGCGGCGTGCTCGAGATGGTCGGCGGTGGGGCGCGCTTGGGCGAAGTGGTCGCGCTCCACACAACTGGTCCGCTGGGGATGAAGGACACGCGCTTCAGCGTCACCGACCGGTCGCGGCTGGCGGTCGCCTATGCCGACGGCAAGCCCGAGCCGATCCGGATGTCGGAGCCGCAGGCCATCCCGAACGATGTCGGCGGGGTCGACTATTTCTCGCCACAGCGCATCTTCCATCCGACCGCCCCGCAATCGGGCGGCTCGGGGATGGCCGGCACCGCCGGCGATTTCATGAAGCTGCTCGAGGCCGTGCGGACCGACTTCCTCAAGCCGGAAACCCGGCAGATGGCCTACACCCCCCAGAACGATCGGCCGATGGATCGGCCGGGCCAGCTGTTCAGCTTCATGGGGGCCGTCGTCACCGACCCCGCAGCCTCGGGTTGGCCGAGGAGTGGGCTGGTGCAGTGGGGCGGCATCTGGGGCAACAACTGGATCGTCGACCCGGCAACCGGGACTAATCTGGTCGTCTACACCAACACCATGAAAGAGGGCTGCAACGGTCCCTTCCGCGATGAGATGCGCGAACTTGTTCAAGATCCCGCTGTTGAAATGAACGCAGCCGTTGTCGTTGAGCCACGTGGAGGCACAGATCGGGTCGGTGGGGCGCACGACTTCCCCATAGTGGGAGGGCTGCCCGCGGTTCACACTCGAAAAGCGCTGGTTGGGATCGAAGGTCACGGTACCGGCTTCGTTCGTCAAGTTGGGATGTGCGAGATCGCGTAAGGGTCGTTCCCTCGAAAAGCCGGGTGCGTCCTCGCCGATCAGCCAATTGCCGCGTCCGCTACGCGCGTAGAATTCGATGAGCACAGCGAAGATGTCAGCCAGGCCTTCATTTACGGCGCCTGGTTCGTCGGAATAGATGAGATTGGCTTCGTGCTGGATGATGCCGTGAACCATTTCGTGCGCCACAATGTCGATGGCGCCCGCATAGCCCGGGCCGAACACCATCACATTGGGTTTGGGGCAATCATACGACTTGAAGGGACACCAGAACGCGTTGCGCACGTTACCGTAGCGCACAAAGGATTCGAGGGGCGCCCCACCTTTGGGACCGTCTTCGTCGTTGTCGTCGAAGCTGTTGCGACCAAAGTTCAAGAAGAAGTAGTCGCGCACGATGGCCGAGTAGCGGAAGGCCTGCTCGGCGTCGGTCGGCACGTTCGTTGGGCTCGTCCGGCCATCTTCGTCGACAATCGGCTTGGACGAGCTCTGGGTCAGATCGTATACGCGGCGGATGAGCGTTGTGGGCTTATCGCGGTAGAAGTGGAAAACTTCACCTGTCTTCGCGTCAACGAAGATTCGGTAGCTGTCGATGGCGACCATCCAGGCAAGACGGGTTCCACCCTTCACTTTCGCCCGCAGCAGTGCGGGATCGAACACGATGAGTTCGGCGCTGGCAGGTGCGGTGTCGGGATTGGGGCCCATCTGCTACGGGGGTGCGGGCGCGTTGGCTGACCCGCGCAGCAGCTCGCCGAGCTTGCGACGCGCGGCCGTGATGGCGTCGGGTTCGGCCACCGATGGGTTTGTGTCACTGAGAGCAACCGCAGACAGCGTGCCCTGAAAACGCGTGACACCCAGAGAATTTTCGACTGTGAGCTTGGCTGAAGACCCAAAAACCTTCACGTTGCCGACGCGCTGTTCCACATTGGCCACGAAGCGACCGGGAACGTCGGGGTCCTTACGGCGACCCACGTAACGCAGTTCGGCTTGACGATTGCGTGTGGGCAGGGCCGCCGTCAGTCCCCCCGTCGACAGGAAGCTCTCGACGATGCGGCGCGTGTCTTCCTCGGTCGGCTCGCCGAGCGCGCGGGCTCCGGCGGCAATCGCGGATGGATCGGGCTTGAATCCTGAAATCGAACTGGGCAGTCCCGTCGCCGGATTGATCGTGATCTTGATGTCCGGATTGTCTTTTTTGAGAGCTTCTACACCCTGGGCAACCTCGGCGCGCAGCTCCGCATCCAATTGTGCCGCATTGGACGCATCGTCGGCCGTGCTCCCCGTGTCCCCGCCCGCAACGACGGAGCGATCGGGCTCGCTGATGCTCGAGTTATCTGGATTGACCGGGGTTGTTGGCGTGGGCGTTGGAGGTTCGAGCGGAGGCAGACCGGCGACGAGCAGGGCTGGGTCGCGGCGACGGCATTGCTTGGGAGGGCCTTCCGTCTCAACGTTGGCGGCGGCGACGAGCGTGTGAGCGATACGCCCGCTGAGGCCGCTTTGCGCCATCGCCGTACGCAGGGTCTCACCCGAACCGCTCCAGGCGCTTTCGATGACGCGCAGGTCCGAACGCAGCAGGGGACTTGGTGCGGCTTTGGCCTCCCGTACGCTCGCTTGGCCGTCACCGTTCAAGTCGATGAGTGGATAGAAGCACTCGTTGTCGTCGACGACGCCGTCGCCATTGAGGTCGTCCGTGAAAGGGGCTTCCGTTGCGGCCGAGGCCTCGATGGCCGCAAGCTGGCGTGCGAACTGGTTGACGTCCTCCTGATCAACCACACCGTTGCTGTCGAGATCGGCGAGCAGCGTTCCCGCATCCTTCGTGGCCGCCAGCGTCGTAGCGAGCGCGTTGACCCGAGGCGCGCCTTTCGTTCCCTCATGTGACGGTGTCGCCGAACTCGTGATAAGGTTGATGACGTCGGCGGGCGTGCGTTTCGGATCGAGTTCGAAGAGAATCGCAGCAAGCGCGGTGATGTGAGGCGCGGCTTGCGACGTGCCCGAACACACGGCGAACGGCGCTGTCGTACCGCCGAGCGTGCTCATGATATCAACGCCTGGGGCCGCGATGTGCCCGCCGACGTTGGAGAAGTTCGCACGTTTGCCATCGCGGTCGAAGGCTTCCACGACGATGATGTTGCGCACCGGTTCGCCACTCGTCCAGGCGTAGGTTCCAGCCCAGGCGAACGGGGAAGCGAAGCGGGTGGACAGCGGCTGGTCGCGATCGGCGCTGTCGTTGCCGGCGGCGACGACGAAGAGAACCTCGTTCTCCACCAGCCGCGCCATGGTCCGGATGACGCTTGCCTGTTCGGCGATGTGCAGCTTCAAGCCCGTGACGCTATCGGGGTCGGCATCACCGAGAATCCCGCGGGCGACGAAATTGTAAGCGAGGCTGACGTTGACGACGCGCAGGTTGTCGCCGCGGCGTAAATTCTCGGTGAGATAAACCATCGTGTTCGCGAGTACGTCGGAAAACAACATGGCCTGAGCCTGCCAGCTCTGGTCAGCACCCAGCCGTTCACGTTCGCCGATGAATTCTGCGGCGATCGCCACAGCTTCCAGGCGCGCGTTGGGCACAATGCCGTCGATGCCCAGGGGCTGCCCGCGCTTGGCGCCAATGATGCCAGCCACATGCGTGCCGTGGTTGGTTTCGCAATCCGGCCGCACGAGTGGCGATCTCAAAGCGCCGAGAGCGACCGTGTAATCGACCAGATTGTGCTGCGTGAAACCGACATCGATGATACCGATTTTCGGTCGAGGTGCGTCCGGATTGCGGGCGCGGTAGCGATCGAGCAGGGTCCACACAGGCGGCAGCCGCATGGCTTTGAGACCCCAGTTGCCGTCCGGCGTGTCCCCGTTCTGCCAGCGCCATTCAAAGGTGCGATCGCCTTGCCTGATGCTCGCACCTGCGGGCGTTCGCAGCGACTTGTTGCCGATGAGTGTATTGACGAAGGCGGCGCTGACGGCCTTCTCGTTACGAAGGGCCTGGATGAGCGGCGGTTGCAGGATGCGCTCCAGCTGCTGCTTGGGATCGTCGACCGTTTCCGGGGGAGGCTCACCGCCGGAGGGAGCAACGCCGCGGCCTGGTTGCGTGGTCACGTCGTCCTGTTCCACCATGACGACACCGAGCGCGCCAATCACTTTGGTGACTTTGAGATTATATTTCTCTAGTATGGCGGCAATGTCGTCCTCGCTCGCGTCTGGCGCGAACTGGATCATGTAGCTGTTCTTTTTTGCCACGGGGACGGCAGGGGGGGGCGTTTCGC
>JAKALI010000519.1 GCA_021813195.1 Pseudomonadota bacterium | reverse complement strand
CGTAGAGGAAGCCGCGCTCCACCAGCGCGTCGGTGACGAGCTTGCGGAGATCCTCGGCCGCGCGCCGCTGCATGCGGGCGGGGATCTCTTCCGAGCGGAGTTCGAGCAGGAGGTCGGGCATGGCGGGGCCATATCGCCGCGCCGCAACCCTGTCGAGGGTCGGACGGCGCCTACTTCGCCATGCAGAACACAGCGAACAGGCAGGGCACGCCCGGAACGCCTCCCGGAAGCGGCCAGACTGCGCAGCAGGCGCTTCAGGCATTCACCAACTCACGAGCGTTGCTCGTCTCGGAAGGTATGCCGAAAGGTCTGATACCCACTTCGGTCATGCATCCGATTGCGAACGCCTTCATGACGCCGGCGCTTTCGGGCCTCTTCAACCCGCAGGCGGAGATCAGCGAATTTTTCGAAACCGGCATGATCGCCGCCAAAACGGCGGGCGCCGACTGGTTCGAGGATCCGAACATCGCGAACTATACGACCGGCACGCTGACGGGTAGCCCCGTGGTCAATTCGGCGCCGGGAAGTGCCGCGCTTACCTCCGGTTGGGCGCAGACGGGCGTGCTGACCCTTTCGGGCCTCACCGCCTCGGCGGCGCAATGCTACGTCGGGGACACGATCCAGATTGCGCACGTCTATCCGGTCAACCCGCAGAACCGTGGGCGCTACGGCACGACTACCAAGCAGTTCGTGGTGCTGCCTCCCGGCGGTTATGCGCAGATGACCGGGTCGGCCTCGCCTGGCGGCCCCAACTTCGCGAGCGCTACCCTCACAAACGGTACGTTCAACGCGACGACCGGTTTGTATACGTCGTCCAGCTCCGGGCTCGTGGACCTGACCATCGGGGAATGCGTCATTACCGGCGGCCAGTTCCAGAACTGCGCACTGACTCCGGGCCAAACGCTCGCGGGTCAGGTGGTTTCGATCAACGGTGGTGCAGCCTCTGGGACATCCTCGACGGAAAACCTTTACTTCCACCGTGACGCCTACGCTCTTGCCTTCGTTGACCTGCCGCTCCCGAGGACAGCCGTTGAAGCGAGCCGAGCTTTCGATGAAGACCTCGGAATCTCGATCCGGATCGCAACGCAGTACACGATCAACAACGATGCCGAACCGACGCGGATGGATATCGCTTACGGGTTTTCGAGCCTGTACCGTTCGCTCGGCGTGCGGGTTTCGGGCTAAGGAGTAAATCATGGCTTTCCCTTCGGTTACAAACGTTGACGGCACCAACCCGGGCCCAAACTCTGCGGTACTGCCGGATACCACGCAGAGCCCAATCGGCAATGTGCAGGAGATCTGGTCGATTACGGCAACCCTTTCTCCTGCGGCCGTGGCGGCGAATACCTCTGCGGAACAGACCTTCACCGTGAGCGGGCTCAAAACGACGGACATCGTCGTTGTATCGAAGCCTACGGCTCAGGCTGGCCTCGGTATCGTGGGGGTGAGAGTGTCGGCAGCGAATACACTGGCGATCACCTTCGGAAACTTCACGACCGCATCGATCACGCCGACCGCTTCCGAGTCCTACGGTCTCAAGGTAACGAGAGTGCAGCCCAACTGGACCGCTCCCTCCTCCGGTAGCCAGATCGATCAGTAATGGTGAGAGCGGTGCGGGTATGGCATCACAAATGCCATCCCGCGCCAATCTCTCATCATTATCCTATCGAGGAAATCACCGGAACATACGGCGATGCCGTAAAGAAAATGCTCTCCGGAGGATCGCTCATTTTGATCGAGCACGATGTGGATCCTTTGGCGGCACAGTTGGAGCGCGTTCGGTGTTACAGCGAAGAATCGCCGAGCACCGTTTTTGCCGCCAGGTATTTGCTGCACCCGATCACAACCGGCCTCGATCATCCAGTGTGCGCCCATAGGCCGAGAATGGGCGAGTGGCTTGAAGAAGAAGGCATCGTGCCTATTCAATACTTCGGGCTCGGCTGCACCTATCTTCCAAAGGAAGTAGGCGACCTGATCGAGCCGCGATGGGATTATCCGGCGCTCGATTACCTCATCTCGCAGGCATGGCATGAGGCCGGCGGTCGAGCCTATGCGACGCCTGACTGGGTTGCACACCATCACGGGTGACGCATGGCGACGATTCCCAATCGCGTCGGGCTCAACTATCGAGCTGCGATTGTCACGCTGATCGAAGCATCGATCATCCCGAATGACGGATCTGTTCCGACCGCGGACAATCCGCCGGCGACGGTCGGCTATTTCGACCCCTGGCCGGTGGCGCTCAAGTGGCAGGCGGGAGTGCCTGGAGGCGTTGTAACCGCTCAGGCTCCGGCCTCCGGACAGCCCGTGACCGTGACGAACACGCTTGGGGCCGGCGAGACCTATGCGCCGCCGATCACCTTGACGGTGAACGCGCCTAAGATGGCCGTTTCAAGTCAATTCACAGCGGGGGCATTCTCATGACAATCGGGACCACTACGGCCCTCAACATCATTCAGGCTGCTCTACGGCGCATTAACTCGTATCAATCTGGCGAAACGATTGCGCAGCCGGACCTTACGGACTGCCTGGATACGCTGAATGACCTTCTCGACTCGTGCAGCACGGACAAGCAATTTGTGTTCGGGTCGCAGGAGAACATCCTTTCTTGGAACGCGAATCAGATGCTATACAAGGTCGGCAATCCGACGTGCTCACTTCTAGGGCTGACGCCGTTTACCGGAACGCTCACTTCCGGATCTAACGTCATTACCTCCGTTACGAACATCCCATCACAGCTCCTGGCCGGCCAAAATGCGGCCTATACGATGGGCTCCGGTTCGATTCTCACGGATACGCAAGGGCTGATCCCCTCGAACACGACGGTTACGGCAATCGGCACGAACACGGTGACGATGTCTGCGAATGCTCTTGGAAGCTCTACGGGCTCGGATAACATCACGTTCACGGTTCCTGGGGATCTTCCGATTCCACGGCCGCTCAGAATCACACATGGCTTTACGCGCTTTAACTCGCTCGATTTTACGCTCGATGTTTACGAGACTGAGACGCAGTACACTCAGTTCCTGTACAAGGCGCAGCCTGGCCCGTGGCCGACTGTTGGCTGGTACAACAATGCGTTTCCTTACGGCTTGCTTAACGTCTATCAGACGCCAGGCAACAGCGTCGAATGTCATCTGTTCACTGATACCATCTTGCAAAACCTGACTCTCAATCAGGTACTCGTCATGCCGCAGGGCTATAGTCGCATGCTTAAGTGGCTGCTCGCGAAAGAACTTTGCGCAGAATATGGCTTCCCGTTGAACGAAGCGATCATCATCAACGCGCGCGAGGCGCGCGATTTCGTGAAGTCTCTGAATGACAAGCCGGCCGCAGTATCGTCCTATGATCGCGAAGTGGTGCGCGGTAATAGGCCCGATGGCGGCTGGATCACGCATGGCGGGTATCGCTGATGGCTGGATCTCCGGGGCCGCTCAACTTCTTCGGGGACTTCGGGCTTGCTGGGGGCGAGAACCCTGCACCCAACCCGCTGCAGAACAATCAGCTCTGCTACAACTTCTATCCGGAAGTAGATCCACAGAACGCAAAAGAAACGCTTGGACTTTTGGGCTGTCCTGGACTCGTGCAGCTTTGCGCAGCTCCAGGGGGCGGCGCGCCGGGCTTCACTTCAACCATGACGCAATGGCCGATGCCATATTCCGGCCCTCCGCTTCCAGTGCGCGGCTTATGGGAATTGCCGAATCTGACTACTGCGCTCGCGGTCATTGGCAATACCTGCTATCTCGTGAGCGCGACGCCGACGAGTGGATGGCCGACGCTTTCCATGACATCGGTTGGGACGCTCGCAACAAGCATAGGGCCAGTGTGCATCCGAGACAACAACGCGGGGGGTTATGCCGTGCTTGTGGATGGCCCAAACGGCTATCTCTATAACATTTCCACGCACGCTTTTACGCAGATCACGGACCCGAATTTCCTCGGTGCGGATACAGTTTCTTATATCGACGGTTGGTGGATCTTCAATAAGCCTGGAACACAGACCTTTTACACCAATTATCCGCAATACGGGACTGGTTTTAACAGCCTGTACTTCGCGCTCAAAGATGGCGCATCCGATAAT
>JAKALI010000518.1 GCA_021813195.1 Pseudomonadota bacterium | reverse complement strand
AGCAGCAACGTGGGTTAGACGACAACGGGTACAGACCGGGGACATAGGTAACACTCTGGACCGGAGACATAGGTAACACTTTCTGGCATCGTTGGCACCTCGGAGGTGCGCGATGCCCTGGAGTGTGCAAACACCTATGTCGGAGCGACGTCGATTCGTTGATGAGTACCTGCGCGGCAGTCTGTCGATGACCGAGCTCTGTGCGAGCTACGGCATCAGCCGTCGGGTGGGCTACAAGTTCCTCGCGCGGTTCCTGGTGGAGGGTGACCGGGCCCTCGCCGACCGATCCCGGCGGCCGCACACGTCGCCGTGGGCGATCGAGGGCGAGATCGCGGCATTGCTGCTCGCCGCGCGACGGCGCCATCCGACCTGGGGTCCACGGAAGGTGGTGGACTACCTGCGGCCGCGACACCCGCGGCTCGCGTTGCCGGCGCCCAGTACGGTGGGGGCGCTCTTCAAGCGGCACGGGCTGGTACGGCCAAAACGGCGCCGCACCTTGCCGGGCCATCCGGGTCGGCCGACCTCGCCCATTCTCGCGCCAAACGACGTGTGGACGGCCGACTTCAAAGGCCACTTCGCGTTGGGGACGGGGTTGTGGTGCCATCCGCTGACCATCGTCGACAGCTACTCGCGCTATCTCCTCGCGTGCCACGCCCTCGCGCATCCGGACACCGAGGGCTCGAAGGCGGTGTTCACGCGGATCTTCCAGGAGTACGGCCTGCCGTCGCGCATTCGCACCGATAACGGCGCCCCGTTTGCGACCACCGCGCTCAATCGGCTCTCTACGCTCAGCGTGTGGTGGATGAAACTCGGCATCCGACCCGAGCTCATCGAGCCCGCCTCGCCGCAACAGAACGCCCGCCATGAACGGATGCACCGCACGCTTAAGGCGGAGGCCACGAAGCCGCCAAAGGCGACCATGCGGGCGCAGCAGCGCCGATTCAACACCTTCCGGGCCGAATACAACGAGGAGCGGCCGCATGAGGCGCTCGCGGGCAAGCCGCCCGCGGTGGTTTACCGGCCGTCGCCGCGCGTGTTTCCGGAGCGCATTGCCGCACCCGAGTACCCGAGCCACTACCTCACGCGCTACGTCAGCACCAACGGCGGCGTGCGTTTGCATAGACGCTACATCACCATCGCCCCCGCGCTGATCGGGGAACACGTCGGCTTCGACGAGGTTGCCGACGGGCACTGGGCCCTCTACTTCTATGATTACTTGCTGGGTCACCTGGACGAACACGCAGGGCACATCCACGGAGTGCACCTGCGCGCGAAACCCGTCCGATCGGAGAGCTGACTGTTACCCATGTCTCCGGTCTATTTGTTACCTATCTCCCCGGCTGTTCAGCTCCTTTATGCAGGCTTCGTTGCTTCGTGGAGGCAGCCGAGGCGGCGGTGCATCATAGGCGATTCCCACTCCTCGCCCGATCACGTGCCAAGCACCACTCACGCGACCCAACACATAGGAGTGAATGCCTCCCACCGACATAAGCGTACCGGCGGCACACCAGCGCCGCCCACGGTCAACGCTGACGCGCGCCGAGTCGCGGAGGATGCTGATTGCCGCGACATCGAGCAGTTCCAGAGCGGAGTCCCCTGCCACCGGCCGCCGGCCGCCGACTGCCGCCAGCACCGCGGTGCCCAGGGCTCGGGACGCAGTTGAGTCGAGGCGAGTCGCGCGGATTCTCCAGGGGGCACCCTGACGATAGTCGACCATCCGCCCGAGCGCTCCCGAGCGCAATTCGTCGAGCATTACGGGCATCAGCGCCTTCAGCACCTCTTCCCGATCGCCAGACTCCCGTTGCAACCGTGGAACATGAGGCGCGGACATCAACAACAGCATGCCAATTGCGGGTGTGACTATCCAGGACATCAGAGCACCTTTTGGCTCGCTAACGACGGGCGTTGTGCTGCGGCGCTTCTAATAGATGCGGCCGCTGGCGCGAGCACCAGTCGGCTCGGTGCGGCTGAGCCGGCTGCCCGCGGCCGCGTCCTTCATCGCGCCGTCGGCACCAACGCTTAGTTAGGCGCCGCTATACAGGCGTTGGCACGCGATACGCCGTCTCGGCTGGCACGTCGCGCTTGCCTTCGGGGGACCCGAGCACCCGCCGCATTGCCGCCACCTCTTCTTCTTCGCGCTCGATCTCGACGAGCAGTTCGTGTCGACGGCGACGGCGTTGCCACCACGACTCGCTGTTGAGCATCGGGTCGCGTCCAGCCCGAAACTCACGGCGAGCCCAAGAGACGCCAAACATGAACCCGGCGCCTGGCAGAACCGCGATCACGAGGTAACCCCACCAGTCCAGAAACTGCTCCATCGGATGGCCCTCTCCAGATCGAGGTTCGATTACGTGCGCCTAACGACGGGCGTTGTGCTGCGAACGCATTCAATAGAACGCGGCCGCGCAGCGGCCGCCACCGACGATCAGTGCGTTCGCCGGCACCAACGTATGGTTAGGCGCCGGCGCTCGTATTAGTTCGTGCCGCCCTCTTCGAATGCAAGAGTACGTTTTGTCAACATCGCACGGGCGGATGCGTCCAGCTGTTGCATAACAGCACGCCAGTGCGAGTTGCCGACCTGCCGCGGCGCCACAGACTCCGTCGTCGAGAGTGCGATCAGCCGTACTGGTCCCTCCGACCTCCGAAGGAACAGTGAGCCGAGCGAGCGCCAGCCATCCTCTTGCAGCGTACCATTGAGCGCTCGCGTCAAAGCGGACACGGCAATGTCAGCCATCTGTAGGCCGAGGTCGGTGGCCGACGACGCGAATGCGAAGTCCTCGCGAAGGATCTTCTTCATGTCGGTGTAGTAGTGACCAGTCCGGGCGAGACTCGCGTCCGGTGCGACCATGTCGAAGCGTGCGTAGAACGAGTAGTCGGCGCCCGGAATCATACCCATGGGTTTCTCCGCACTCTCGGCAGTGATGATCGGACCAATGAGCGATACCCAGAGAGACTCCATGGTAGTCACCGCAACGTCCTTTGCGTCCACTCGCCACACGAACGAACCGAGTTCGATCGGCCTTCGTTGAGCGAAGTACATGGTCGCCGTTTCAACAAGCCGCGGAATGAGCTGCCACATACAGAACGCCTGCAGGAAGAGCTGGTTTGGCAACTCCTGCATAGTGCTTTGCAGCCGGATCAAGTCCTGAATGAGGCCCGGTTGATGGCCACGGCCAACGTTCGCCATCAGTCGATCAGCTTGGTGCGCCTTGAACGCCGTAACCTCTCTATCGATCTGATCTCCAACGTCCAGCACGACCGCTTCAGCGATCACCTCGTGCCTCACTAGTAGCGAGACGACACGGGCAACATCGCCCTCCGCCAACTGCGCTCCCTTAAGCTCAGTTCCTTCAGCGCCCATCTCACGTTTCAGATTGCGAAACGCACGCCGGAGGGCCACTCGCGAAGCCGAGGGCACGACGAGAGCTAACGTCGCAGCGGCGCGGGACTTTGCCCCATCAAGCGGTTTGAACTGCCCGGACTCGTCTATGTAGATGTGCACAAAGTCATGCTATTCGGCGCCTAACGAATGGCGTTGTGCTGCGGCGGTTCCAACAGTTGCGGGTACCGGGCGCCCACCAAACCAACCATCGGCGACGACCCAGGGCGCCCGGTACCCGCTTCCCCAGCTCCGCCGTCAGCACCAACGTTTGTTATGCCGCTGTGATTTACGTGCGTCACGACACTCGTTCCTCGAAATCGACGGATCCAAGGATCTTCGCCGATTCCTCAGTAGCGTGGTGCGGGTAGAGCCAAGCCAAGCAACCCGTTTGTCGAGCGCGTTCGCCGATGCTTTGAACTTCGTGCGGATCAAAACCACCGACCAGTATCATTGTGGGTTCCTGTACGTTGGAAAGCTCCTGCGTCTTGTGAACGCTCACGAGAAGAACGTGGTCTGGAAACGCAACGTCTGCAGGTTGCGCGAGAAAGAACGTTTTTGAAACCAGTCCCGTGGCGCGTTCTTGGAGGTCGCTTAGCGGACCTGCACTACTCCCAGGCGGATCGGTGTTCGCCGCGAGGTCGGCTCGTCGGCTCCATTGACCGAAAATTGCAATGGCTGTCGGCAACTCTGATTGAAAGAGAAACGGTAG
>JAKALI010000517.1 GCA_021813195.1 Pseudomonadota bacterium | reverse complement strand
GTGTTGATCATCCGGCTGATGAGATCGTCGCCCGGTTGTGCGATCCGCGCTTGGATCACCTCCGTCATGAACGCAAGAATCTTTGCATAGACGGCGCCGCGGACCGCCGAATCCGTGGCCAGAAACACTTCGTCGGCCCAGCCACGGAATTCCCACAACCGCTCCAGCGGCAGGCCCATCAGTTCCATGAACACGGAAACCGGCAGCACACCCGCAATCTCATGCAGGAAATCACATTCGCCCTTTTCGATCACCGCATCGATCAGACGCGTCGCCCAATCGCGGATATGGGGGCCCATCGCCTCAACTCTCACCACGGAGAAGAATTGCATCAGCATGTGGCGATAGGGCGTATGCTCAGGCGGATCGAGCGTCAGCGGAGCCAAAGCTGCGGGCGTGTTGGTCTTGGGAATGTCCAGGTTGCGGTTCGAAAAAGTCCTTGTGTCTCGCAGCAGTTGCACAATCGGATCGTGCCGTGTCACCACCCAGTGACCGCCATTCAGAGGTGTGTAGAAAATGTCCGGCATCTGGTCGCGCAGGCCCGCCCAGCCGGCGTGTGGATCAGGCTGCAAGCGCCTGTCCTGGAATATGTCGAAGGGAAATATGAGCTCCGGCGGCACATGCGCCGGAACAGACGCGGTCTTGCTCGCGGATATCATCCCGGCCCTCCCACATAATGAACAACAAAGTTCTGAGCCGCTTTATCCTGCGGCATCCTTTCCGAAACCATGCATTGACGGTCGTATTAATTCAACGGTATCGTCTCATTATGGCAATCTCATCGGATAGGCGATGCCCATAGCAAAACTCCCAGCACGCCGCGGCCGGCCAAAGCGGAAAGAGCTTGCAAAGCGTAATGCACTTATCGTGGCCGTGGCGCGCGAGACCTTTACAGAATGTGGTTACGCCGCCGCCTCGCTGGAGAATATCGCGCGCCGGGCGGGTGTCGCCAAACAAACGCTCTATTCCACCTATGGCGGCAAATCCGGCCTGTTCGCGTGCGTAGTGAAAGACAGCGCCGCAGGTTTTGCCCGCCGCAGTTCCGTCGCAGAGGGCACCACGGCAGCAGAAACGCTGGAAAAATGCGCAATTTCGATGGTGATGGGCGCCGAAGCGCGTGAACGACTCGGCTTTTTCCGCATGATCCTTGCCAGCACGCCCACTGATCACGCCATCGCCCATCCGGTCCGGGTTCAAGGCCGCGCGGAAACAATCCGCCATGTAAAAGCGGTGTTCGACACGCTTTATCAGCGCGGATTGCTAAACTACACATCCTCCGAAATGGCGGAGTTGTTCGTGGACATGGTGATCGGAGCCACGGTGCTTAACGTCCTGACCGGGCTGGAAACTAGCCCACGGGCGGCCATTCGCCGCCGCGTCGCCCATTTCCTGTCTGCTTCACCGAGTGTTAAAGCCGCTCGATGATGGTGGTGTTGGCCATACCCCCGGCCTCGCACATGGTCTGCAAACCGTAGCGCTGGCCGGCGCGTTCAAGGGCGCACAGCATCGTCGTCATTAGTCGCGCCCCAGTCGCGCCCAAAGGATGGCCCAATGCAATGGCCCCGCCAAGCGGATTAAGCCGGTCTGGGTCGATATCAAATTCGCGCTGCCACGCCAATGGTATTGACGCGAATGCCTCATTAACCTCGACGTGCGCGATCTCACGCAATGCAAGAGCCGATTTCGAGAGCGCGCGCTTCGTCGACGGAATTGGAGCCGTCAGCATCAGCAGGGGATCATCTCCACAAACATCAAACGCGACGAAACGGGCGCGAGGTTTGAGCCCGAGAGACACTGCACGCGCCTCGCTCATAATGAGGATACCCGCGGCACCGTCTGTGATCTGCGAGGAATTTCCAGCGCTAATTTTCCATTCGATATTGGGGAAGCGCTCGCTCATTTGCGCAGACACGAAAGACGGTTTGAGCTGCGCGAGCCGCTCCATCGTCGTGTCAGGGCGGACGGTTTCGTCGGCGCTGACGATACCATTTTCAGTTTCGACAGCGACAATCTCCGCATCAAAGGCACCGGTCTCTTTCGCATTCGCCGCACGCTGATGCGATTGCATCGAATAGCAATCCAAATCCTCGCGCGAAAGGCTCCACCTCTGCGCTACCAACTCGGCAGAGATACCCTGCGGCACCAACCCCGGCGCGTAACGCTGCCGTACCCTCGAACCGTGAGGATCCTTGTCCATACGCGCCATCCCCATTGGAACATGGCTCATCGACTCGACACCGGCGGCGATTACGATGTCATAAACTCCGGCCATGACACCCTGCGCAGCGAAATGCACAGCTTGCTGGCTGGAGCCACACTTGCGATCGATCGTGGTGGCAGGAACATGTTCAGGATAACCGGCCGCAAGCCAGGCAACACGCCCAGGGGTTGCCGATTGCGCCCCCACCTGCGCCACACAGCCGACGATGAGATCGTCCACTTGTCCGGGATCAATATCGTTGCGTTGCACAAGAGACCGGAACACATCTGCCAGGAGATCCGTGGGATGAACGCTGGACAGAGCGCCCCCAGCCTTGCCGCGCCCCATGGGCGTGCGCACAGCATCGACAATTACGGCATCGCTTCGCATGGATTTCCTCACTTCAAGTTTGCCCGCACGCTTGCAGTTCCGGCTCGTCATCCACGGATAGCAGACACATTGCGCCAATCGTCAACAGGACGAGTAGATGTGCGGAACTGAGACGGACGATATCGCAGTTGCGGTATGCAGAGCGCGTAACTGTCCAAATTCGAATCGACTGTTTATTGGTGCTCCACAAGGCACGCGGTACAACAAGTCGGTTCGCCGCAAAATCCTGCGCAAACGATATTACAATCGCGACGCCACATCGCCATTAAAGGGGCCAGCCGCGTGAAACTGAACGAAACCATGTCGGCGGTCGTCACCGGTGGTGCCTCCGGTCTGGGCGCAGCCACGGCGGCTGCGTTGCGCCAACTTGGTGCCAAAGTGGCGATCTTTGACATGAACCCGGAAACCGGCGAGCGCAAGGCGCGGGAAATCGGCGCAACCTATTGCAATGTCAACGTCATGGACGAGGCCTCGGTCGATGCCGGTTTTGCCAAGGCACGCGCGGCCAATGGCCAGGAACGTATTCTGGTCAATTGCGCCGGCGGTGGGCGCCCGGGCGGAAAGACGGTATCGCGCAATCGAAAAAACGGCCAGATTGTACGCTATCCAACCGAAGATTTCGAATGGACGCTTCAGCTTAATACGGTCGGTACTTTCCGCTGTATTTCGGCTTCTGCGGCCGGCATGTTAGCGCTCGATCCCCTGAGTGAAGATGGTGACCGCGGTGCCATTGTGAATACCGGATCTGTCGCGGCCCAGGATGGGCAGATCGGCCAGGTTGCATATTCCGCCTCCAAGGCAGCCATAGCCGGAATGACCTTGACCATCGCCCGCGATCTTTCGAGCGAGGGCATTCGCGTCAACACGATTCTGCCTGGCATCATGGCTACGCCGCCGATGCTGGCTGTGCGGGAGCACAATCCCGAAGTCTGGCAGGGGCTAAACGTATCCGTCCCCTTTCCCAAGCGTCTCGGCCACCCGGAAGAGTTTGCGGACCTCGTCGTTGCCGTGCTGCAAAACGGCTATTTCAACGGTCAGGTCGTGCGGCTCGATGGCGCGATCCGCATGCCGCCCCGTTGAAAATCAGATACGCTAATCTTACTTCTCTATCGCGGCATCCGGGGTCCAATCCCTTTTCCATTGATTTTCGCCACTGACGGTCATGTCCCTTCATGAGGCCCTCGCTTCTCTCCGAGGTCGGCGCCTAGGCTATCCTATTGGTGCTAATTGCATTTCCCAATATTGAGCCCTTTCACCAGATCGCTTGTTCGACAAACGCCCCAGCAGTTATGCTTGGACGAATCTGCAGTTCACGGCTCAACGATCCGCCCATGACCTCTCCGACCGCCATCCGATCAGAATGGGACGTCGCCGAGACGACGTCGGCAAGGATTATCCGCGTGGCGACAGAACTCTTTGCCGAACACGGCTTTCATGGCACCGGAATTCAACAAATTTCCGAGGCTTCCGGTCTCGGACGAGGAGCGCTCTATCATCACATCAAGA
>JAKALI010000516.1 GCA_021813195.1 Pseudomonadota bacterium | reverse complement strand
GGCGCCGACGCGATCATCCTCGACCTCGAGGACAGCGTCGCGCCCGAGCAGAAGGCCCTGGCACAGATGGATATCGCCAGCGGGCCCGATATGCACCCGTGAATTGCCTCCGAAGACGGCCGGACACTCCGTAAGATCCTGCCAGCCGTATCGTTCTGTCTGGCACTCCACGCTTGCTGACGCCCTGCCGCGACAGACCACACTGCTGGAATATGCTTCAAAGCCATCATTGCGGAGGCGGGCGAGCGTCTCAGCCGCCTCGTCCATGCCGCCGGGCAAGCCGGCGCTGCCGGGACCGCCCGAGCAGACCATCAGGTCGGCATCGATGCCAAGCTCTGCGGCGACGCGCGCCGCGCGCTCGGCATATTCGACCGGAACGAACCGGTCGTGCCAGGCATCGGTTGATATGCCGATCGAGTCCAGACCCGATTCCGCCAGCGGCCCCAGTGCTGTTCGCGCCTTCGCGTCCGAAGACGCCCAGAATCCGTTTGTCAGAACCCCCAGCCAGTAGCCGCGCGCCTCGATCTCGGCGACCGCCCGGGCAAGCAGACCCGGATACAGGAACGGCTCTCCGCCCTCGATGAAGAAATGATTGATGTAGCGTGCGGCAGCTGCGTCCGTCACATACTTGCGCACCTCATCGATCGACATGACGCCGTTCCGCTCGGGACTGCAGCTGAGAAAGCAGTGACCGCATCGGGCATTACATTTATAGGTCAGCAGCAGATGAAGGCCGCCTGGCTGCATTACTGTCACATCCTGTCACAAGCAGGAAAGCATATCAAGTTTCCAGATGGTTTTCGCACGGACCCATTCATACCGAATGGGGTCTTCATCAATGATTATACGCCTGTCCGCAGCCCAGCCTAAGGCTTGCGGCGCAAGATCGCGCGTGTTCGCGGCCAGGGCTCGAACAGCCCGGTTTCGGTCGGCAGCAGACGCTCCTTGCAGCCGATCATGAGAGCACCGCCGGGATTCAGGGAATCATGGAGCTTCGCCGCCGCGCGCGCGCGACGAGCGCCCCGGTAATAAGTGAACGCGAGATAACGGCAGAGGACCAGATCCATTCCCGTCGGCGGCAGATCTTCCATGAGGTTACGGCGCTGAAAGTCGACCCTTGCTTTCGCTCGCTCGTCGAGGCACAGCCCCCGTCCCTGTGGGTCAAGGTCAAAGAAGCGGCTGATCAATTCCGGAGGGATCTCCCGAAGCGAGCTTTTTTGATAGCAGCCTTCGTGCGCCCGAGCAAGGACATCGTCATCGATGTCCGTAGCAAGGATCTCGATTCTGCTCGCCCCGGAAACCTTTTCCGGATGAACTTGGGAGCCGAGAGTTTCGAAACACATCGCGAGAGTGTAAGGCTCTTCTCCGTTGCAACACCCTGCGGACCAGGCCCGCAAGGGTTTTCCTGCCGGCATCGATGCAAGCAGAGCCGGAAGCACTTCTTCCGACAGCTCGCGCCAGCAAACCGACTCGCGGAAGAAGCGGCTGACCGTCACTCTCATCAGATCCGGCAACCTTTGAACCTCGTTCCTGTCGCGACGCAGGTACTCGAGATACTCCCCGTAATCCGGCAGGCCGAGCTGCCCGAGCCGGCTGTCGAGATGATGCCTCGCCGACCGCCGGCGGAACTTGCGCCAGTCGATCTCGGCGAGTCCGGCAACCGACCTCAGAAACGAGTCATAAGCTGTGGACATAGGCAGTTGATGCCCGCCTGCAGCCTGGAAAAAACACACTTCTTTGGCAACAAACTGTCATCGCATGAACCGGAATCTTTCGAAAAGCCGGCATGGATCATCCCGGAAAAACCGGGAAGGTTTCTAAAGCAAACGAACCGCAGCCCCCGGCGCTCGGCCGGGGGCTGCGTTTCACGGATTCGAAGCTTGTTTCCTGCGGATGATGTTTCCTACGGATATGTGTATCTGTTCGCGCAGCCGTCCTGAGCCGAGACGAGGATATGAGCCCTGAAGCTGGTGACCCCGACGGGGACCGTGTACTTCAGGGTTAGAGGCGCAGTGCCGCCGCCCGCCATATCACCGAGCAGATAAGGCATAGCGGACTGGCCGATGACGCCGTTATCCGCGCTCGAGCCGGTGATGGTGGTCGCGTACGCGATGCTGGTGCTTTTATTTGTCATGACGTAATCGACACTAAGGGTGCGCGCGACGTAATCCGCATAGTTCACCCAGTAAGTCGCCGTGTTGCGAAGCGAGAGGTTCGGCTTGCCGTAGCTGCACATCTTCGTCCGCAAGATCGAGGCGCTGTCACCGCCGACGAAGACGACGTGGCCGGTGAGCGACCTGAGCGAGGGCACGGTCGAGATCGTGAACAGGCGTACGCCGGTGCCCAGGTTCTGCAGGGTCCAGGTGGCGCCGCCGTTGGTCGTCTTGAAAGCTCGGCCCTCGCCGCCAGCCACGTAGCCGGTGTTGGCGTCCAGGAACGAGACGCTGGCCATGACGTGCGTGGTGGCGAGCGTCGTGTTGTTCCAGGTGGCTCCGCCGTCCGTCGTTTTGTAGACCTTGCCGTCGCCATAATTCGTGCTAGATGGCGGCCCGTAGGCGGCGATGTATCCGGTCGTGCCGTCAACCATGTCGATCGATTGCATGCCGTAGAGCTCGCTCTTTTCCGTGACAGTCCAGGCGCCCGCGGTGTATTTGGCGACGACGGCCTTGCGCGTCGTCGTGTTCTGGCCGACCGCCCAGACGCTGTCAGGCACCGTCGCGTCAACACTGTAGAGCTGCAGGTTGGCGCCGAGGCCCGCGGCGTCGAAGATCCAGTTCTGGCCGTCGCTGGTCCTGAGCGCGACGCCAGTAGTGGCTCCCGTTCCCGGGAAGCCGACAGCCCAGCCGTGCGTCGCGTCGACCATGTGAAGCCCCCACAGCTGGGTGATCCCCGCTGGCAGGGTCATCGCTGTCCAGGCGCCGCCGCCGGTGCGTTTGTAGGCGACGCCGGCTCCGCTGCGGTAGCCCACGGTGAAACCGGTGGAAGCATCAAGGAACTGTACCACGTTCAAGTTCGTCCCCGAGGCTATTCCTGAATTGTCGTTCGTCCAGGTGGCGCCGCTGTCGCTCGTCTTGATTATCGAACCATCACGCGCGATCATCCAGCCGGTCGTGTCATCGAGAAAGCTCGAGCTGTTGAAGCTCTTCGAGTTGCCACCGGCGACGAGCGACCAGGTCGCGCCCCCATCGATAGACTTGACGACCGAGCCCGCATCGCCGCAGGCGTATGCGGCGCTGCCGGCATACGCAGCCGAGAAGACGATGCTGGTGGTGCCGGAGGTGGCGGCAGTCATGCCGGCAGCCACGGTACTTATCGGATCTGTCCAGTTGGTGGTGGCGGTGCGTTTGAGGATCGTGCCGCTGGTCCCCGTGACCACCAGGTTGTCACCCGAGATGGTGACGCCGTAAAGCTGGGCCGGCAGGCCACTGCTCGCCACCCAGTTGATACCGTCCGTGGTCCGCAGGAGCTGGCTTCCCGAAACCGCGTAGCCGTGCATGTCGTCGGTGAAATAGGAACTACGGATCTCGTTCATCGAGACGGGAGAGGTCAGCTTGGTGGGCCAGGTATGGCCGAAGTCGGTGGACTTGAAGATGGCGCCGTAGGAACCGACCGCGTAGCCGGTCGCCCCGACCATCGACACGGAATCGATGATCACGTTTGTGTCGATGCCGCTGGCAACGTTCCAGGTGTTGCCGCCGTCAGTCGAGTAAAACGCGTAGCCGGCGCCGGCTGCGACCACGTTGGCCGCGTCGATGTATTGCACGTCGACCAGCTGCACCTGGGTGCAGGAGCCGCCGGGCATGATGGCACAGCCAGCGGCAGGCAGGGCCTTCGCCTGCCAGCTGGTGCCGCCGTCAGCGGTCTTCCAGATCGTGCCATAATCACCGACAGCCAGGCCGTTCGAGGCGTCGCGGAAGGCGATGCTGCCGATGTTGCAACCGCCCGAGGCGAGACCCACGCAATTTGCCGATGGGATCTCCAACGACCAGGTGGTGCCGCCGTCGGCCGTCTTCATGATCGTTCCGGCGGACCCCGCGGCCCAGCCGGTGTTGGCGTCGACGAACGTGACCGATCTCAAGGGATTGCCCTGAGGGACGGGAT
>JAKALI010000515.1 GCA_021813195.1 Pseudomonadota bacterium | reverse complement strand
CCGAAGTCCAAGAATCGAGCTGCCCGCAGCGCCGGACGCGCCATTGACGACAAGAACGTCGGTTGTGGTCGTTCCCGCAGGGAGCGCCCCCGCAGAATAGATCGTCTGGCTGACCGGATCGACGTAGCTTACCGTAAACGACCCACGGAGGGCACCGGCGGAACTGTAGACCTGGATCGTCTGCTGGTCGGTGAACTGGAAAGCATTGTTGAGGCCAACGATGCTCGATGTTGACTGGCCAGCGCCAGTGCCGTTGTTGATCGTCGCGGTGGAGGGAATCGTGTCGAGTGCTCCCGTGCCGTCGCCCTGGATGAGGGCGTTGAGGCCCTGGGTGGCCTGTTGGAAGCTGTTTTGGAGTTCCTGCGCCTGCACGTTGAAGAGTCCGCGCTTGCGGCCCTCCGTCGAGATGCGGCTCAGGAAGCTGATCTCGCAGACGTTGTAGAAGAAAACCGGCGAGACGGCGAAGGCCGCCCACTGGCTGCCCGTGCCGCGACCAAGCGAATCGCCGTTGCCCGTTCCCTGGGCGATGGCGGCGCCGGCCTGGATGCGCATCGGGATGCGGAAGGACGGACGGGTCACGCCGCCGGCCGCAGTCACGTTGGAAATGGGGATGGTGGTTGCGTTCTTCTTGAAGCCGCCGTAGAGCGTCTTCGAGAACGGGATAAGGGACGGAATGTCCTTGGAAAACGAGTCGAGTTCGATGGCCTCGACGGCCTTCTCGACTACTGGATTGGCAGCCATGGTGAGTCCTCTTGGCCAATGAGTCCCACCGCTCCCGTTCGCCTTGCGGCCAGCTTGGGGCCTGCTGTCTTTGTGCGGTCGGTCAGTAGCTGTGCGGGCCTAGTTTTGCGTCTCTTGCGGACGAATCGCACAACTACAGTGACGGAGCCACCCGTCAGTCACAAGCTATTTCCACTCAGGGGTTGATGTCAAGACTTATTTGCGCCAGCTCACCAGTTCGCCGGTCTTCAGGTAGGCGCGCCCGCGAATGAAAAGCGAGCCTCCAGGATCACGGTCCATGTCGATCTGATCATGGGACGGGGCCTTCGGAACGAAACGCGCGCCTCCGGCGGGAGCCGCCGGACGCGCCGCCTGAGACGCCTGCTGCAGAGCCGGGCGAGCCGCCGCCGCTGCTGCCGTGCGCGTCTTCACCACCCCGTAGCGGCGCTCGTAAACCGCCTTGGTGGCCCGGTCGATCACGCTATCCAGATTCGATTTCATGAAGTTCACGAAACGTTCCGGGTCACCGCGCCGATAGATAAGATCCCTGGCCCGCGTATAGGACTTGTCGGCGTTGAGCAGGCGATCAATTTCCGCGACGACGCCATTGGCGAGGTCGTTCTGGGCATCTTGGCTCAGCGTCCCGACCGGAAACCGCTTGAGCGCGTTCGCCACTCCGCTATTTAGGTGCGCAGCGACCTTGGGCGCGGCCTGCATGCGCATCGAGTCCTCGCGCCCCTGGTTCGGCGCCGGTGCCCCCGCTGCCGCTGGAACAGCTTCAGGAACCGACGTCTTCGACGCCTCGATGAGCGAACTAAGGACATTCACCACGCGGTTAAAAGCGCGGATCGCTGCCCTCGTGCCTTCGGGAGCATTTGGATCGGACGCCGCGGAATTGAGCGCCTCGGCTGCCTCGTCGATGTAGTCCGGGATGACCGAGTTCGTGATTAATCTGCCGGCATGCACCGACACGATCTTCTGATAGCCAGATGGGTCCACCGTCGCCAGCCGGTCGATAGCGTGCGGGATGAGACGCTTGAATCCCTCCGGGCTTTCACGGGACATCTCGTCGAGGATACGGGGGTCGCCTTCGTCAAAAAGCCGGTCCATCTCCTGTGCCCCGTCGGCCAACTCCTGCAGCTCGTTCAGCCCTTCGACGCCGCCCATGGCTTCGACCTGCATTTTGTAGGTGCGAGCGGTCTCGATGTTATCGAATAGGCGCTGATACTCCTGCGCCCTGAAGTAGGAATCCTGAAGAGCCTTGGCCAGTGGGGCGCGCGCCTCGTCCTGGCGGAGTTCGCGGAGCAGCTTCGTAACGTCCCGCGACTGCGCGTCCGTTTGGCTCGCCGGCGCTGGGCGATCCGGCGCGGTCCCATCGGGATCGCCTTCCGGTTCCGGGTCTTGCCCCTCCGGCTCCGGTTCGCCTTCCGTGACCGGATCCGTCCCGATCGGTTCATCGGTCTCCGGCGCCTCCGCCGGGTCCACCATCGTCGATAAGCTCAGGTCGTCCATGTTTGTCTCCTATTCGGCCACTTTGCTCGATTTCTTTATCTGCGCGTTGAGTTCCCGCCCCGCCGCGACGCTCGGTGCATCGGCCGGCAACCCCGTTTCCGTTAGCGCCGCGGCGGCGGCCGCTGGCGGCAGGTCCTTGAAGTTCGCCGAGAGGCTCATCGGCTTCGGCATTCCTTTGGCCTTATCGGCCATCTTTTCCTTGGCCGCGCGATGGGCCATCATGTGGAGCTTCAGGTTTGCGAAGTGTAGTCTCTCCTCGGGCGTCCCATTGCGCAGGCGACGCCCCAACGGCGAGTTGATTGTGTCGAGGCATGCCTGTTCCTCGGTCGCATGGTCGTCGGTATCCTCGTCGATGGCAACACTCGGTAGTTCCTCGGGGATGCCTTTCAACTGCTGGATAGCTTCATCGATTTGTTGCTGCATCTGCTGATCGTTAAGCCCGTGCTGCAATGCGGCGGAAAGGGCTGCCTGCATCTGCTGAACGTGCTGCGCCAGGGCGGCATATTCGGGATTCGGGATGGGGTCTTCCCGGAGCAGCCGATCCAACTCCCCAAGCTGTTTCTCGTAGGAAGCCGCCTGTGGAATTGCAAATTCCGTTATTCCGACCATGTCGCGCGCCAGTTTAAGGTTCGCCGGGTTAGAGAGGATTCCAGCAACCAGAGGGTTGGACGCATCCTGGAGAAGTTGCTGATACCTCTGCTGCTTTTGGTTCCAGCTCTCCGGGAAGTTCGCGTCGCTCTCTGGGAACGTGAGGATGTTTCCCCGCATGTCGGCGAGGTCAATGCGCACGGCATGACCGTCGATGACACCCTTGGGATCTTCCATGCGGCATCTTGCCGCAAGCTGAACAGCCTGCTTGAAGTACCGGCAGGTGGCCATCTGGATTGAGTGCCAGGGCGTCCCGAGCCGCGCCAGCGCCTGGTCGCGCTGGATGGCGATTCCTCCAACCGTGTCGGTGTTGGCGGCGGACCCAAACAACGACGGCAGCGCTCCGCACAGGAGTTGCGGAAGGTCGGTGGAAAAGAGCTTGATGAAATCCGGCATGGATGGCTGGTGCGTCGGCACCGGCTCAACCCAAATCGGCTGCATCGCCGACTGCTGCGGGCGCTCCGCCAACTTGTCGCCAGAGAACGGGATGTAGGCGCCAGGGACGGACGACTGTTCCCGGATCGCGTTGGGGTCAAAGATGTCGGAGTCGATGTAACGCTGCGGAATTGTGCGTACGTAGTAGGCGTTCAGCAGGTCAACCCAGTTGTTCAGGCGCTTCTGGACGCTTATGAGGTTTGTGCACAGCGCCCGGCGATTCTGACCGCTGCCGGGGTAGGCGTGGACCAAACTCAAGTGGTCCTCCATGTTCTCGTTGCGGACGAGCACCTGCGTTTCGCCAGCATAGACCACCATCATGCCATCCGGGCACTTGCTCATCAGGCTTTTGCGCACTTCCTTGTTTTTGATCTCCATCAGGAAGCCGGGGCGGAACCACGTGCGCTGGACGGTGCAGTCGCGCACCATGCTATCGCCGGTGACATAGCTGGCCTCCAGCGCAAGGTACGTGTTGATCCTGGCGATCCTGTCGAGTTCGTTCTCCCCTGCTCCGGCCTGACCGGGAGTGATTTTGTCCGCATAGTCCGGGAACATGGCCTTCACGTAAGCCACGTCATACTCACGCGAAATCTGCACGAAAGGACAATCGTGCAGCGTGAGACTGTTGACCGGAACCTTCGCTTCGAGTATGCCGAACGGTTCGACCAACTCCATTCCCCGAGGAAATCCGCGCGACTGCCCGGACGCCGGGGCCGGCTGCGTGTAGGGGAAGACGGACCGCACGGAGTACGTCCCGTCGCCTGCGGGATAAACGGCTGCAACTCCGCCT
>JAKALI010000514.1 GCA_021813195.1 Pseudomonadota bacterium | reverse complement strand
GGCACGAGCGCAGCTTGCCTTCTTGCGATCACGCTTGCTACGGCGGGGATTGCGGTCGCCAACCTAAAACCGTCCACGAAGGGGCTCGACCGCTCGGTCATCGAGGTTACAGCCGAGCGCCTGAATTCTTTTGACAAGTTGGGCGATGGCGCAACCCGATTTGGCCGGCTGCAATGGCGCGGAGGGCTCGTTCTCACTTCGCCATCGGAACATTTCGGTGGCTGGTCTGGCCTGGAACTGTCGTCAGACGGTCGCACATTGCTCGCGATCTCCGACGCTGGAACGTGGATGCGAGCCGGTATCGACTACGACGGCCGCACACTGAGCGGTCTCAGGAACGTCGAAGTCGGTCCACTCAAGGCGCGTGACGGCAAGCGGCTCAAAAAGGATCGCGACCGCGACGCCGAAGGCCTATCGCTCATGCGGGGCGACCTGCGCGATGGCGAGGTGTTGATTTCCTTCGAGCACCACGACCGTATCGGTCGCTTCCCGGTGCGCGGTAGCGTGATCGGAGCACCGCTCGCCTACCTTGATTTGCCCAAGGATATGGTCCGCCAGGGCCGAGACGGCGTCGAGAGTCTCGCCGTCCTGCAAGGTGGACCAATGCAGGGCGCGCTCGTGGCGATCATGGAGCATCCGTTAAAGGGGACCGCGCGCCATCAGGCTTGGATCTGGTTGCATGGCCGACCACGCATATTCGCGATCGTCAATCGGGATGACTATGCGATCACGGATGCGGCCTCCCTTGCGGATGGCAGCCTGATCATTCTCGAGCGACGCTATCGCGTCTTCGACGGCGTGCGCCTGCGGCTCAGAGAAATTTCTGCGAGCGATGTGGCGCCGGGCGCGGAACTTGATGGCGAGGTTTTGCTTGAGGCCGACTTGCGGCACGAAATCGACAATATGGAAGGATTGGCGGTTCATGCGTCGCCAGAGGGCGAGACGGTCCTCACTATCATTTCAGACGACAATTTCAATCCGCTGCTCCAACGTACGATCTTATTGCAGTTCACGCTGAAGCCGTCCGAACATGCAAAGGGCGCGAACCCCTTGTGAGGCCGGCGCCCTCTTACGACATCAGACGGAGTGCGGGGTGCCTGGTGCGCTGGCTCGATCGCCCAGACCTAAGCGGCCGCAGCGGACTTCAGCTTGACGATCTCCCGCTTGAGCTTTTGGCACTGAGCCGACAGAGCCTCGTCACGCGACTTGAGCAGGAAAGCATCAAGGCCCCCGTTGTGCTCGACGGACCGCAAGGCGTGCGCGCTGATGCGCAACTTCACCGCACGCCCCAGCGCTTCGCTCAACAGCGTCACGTTGACCAGGTTGGGCCGAAATTTGCGCTTCGTCTTGTTTTCGGCATGGCTGCGCAGCTGGCCGCTGAGCGGCAGCTTGCCGGTTAATTCGCAACGCCGTGTCATGGGCGGAACTCCGTTTGAGGAAGGTCGGGGCAGTGCGCTCATAGCGCCGCGCACACCGTGACCTGAGCAACCTCGGGTGGTTCGAGAAAATGAATGCCCCGCCGGCCATGGGGCGGCGGGGACGTTCTTCAGCCTATAGTTGACAACACTGTCCAGCGTCAAGTCCGCGGCGAGGCGCGGGGTGCGGCCGCGCGCCCGTTGCGACACCGTCAGAGACCTCGATCGATGAGAACCCAGGTCTCGTGGAACTTTTCCAGAGCGCACCGGGAGTATTCATGAGCCTTGAGCACGCGGTGCCAAGATGAAGCTCGCGCAAGGAAAGTCTTTACCATTTTTCATCATGGTGGGGATGGAACAAACTTTGGCCTCCTGCGTTCATTAACCATGACGTAGTGTGTTGCGGCCGGCGTCCCGAGTTAGCCCTTAGCCCGTGGTGTCCTCATGTTGCGTTTGGCGTCTGTCGCGTCTGTTTTGACGATGTTCGACTATCAACGTCCCCGGAGTGGGATCGGCAGCCTACTTGCCGTTCTCTTTGCTGTCGCAGCACCGATCGAAGCTGCAGCGAACCCGCCCCAGGCGGCTGCACCAATCGAGATCACGGGGCAATACACCATACACTTCAATGGGTTCGACATCGGCGATGTACGCCTGGAGCAGCGTCTGGGTGCGAGCACCTATTCGGCTTCGAGCGATGTGACAATCTCCGCGCTTCTCGGCGCCTTCCATTGGAAGGGCATGACGCGGGCAAGCGGGACTCTCAGCAAAGCATCCGTTCTGCCGTCGGGTTATGATTTTCGTTTTTCGGGATCAGCGAACTCCGGGGCGGTCCGCATGAATTTCGACGACGCGGGCGTTTCGGAATTGGAGGCTTTGCCCGTTCAACCCGACCCACCCGATTTCGTTCCCCTGCGTCGTCCGCACATCAAAGGCGTCGTCGACCCGTTGAGCGCGCTCGTCTCCCTAACTCGGCCATTGAAGGGCCACCCCTGCGGCCGCAAACTCGCCTTGTTCGACGGCAAACAGCGCTTCGACGTCGCACTTCAACCTATTGAAACGTCGGCACCCAACAGCGCAGCGGGGAACGGCGGCGAGAGCATCGTCTGCCGCATCCGCTACACGCCGATCGCCGGCTACCGCAACACCGTCGAGACCCGCTCGCTTGCTGAAAATGACGGCATGCAGGTCGCCTTTCGTCATGTCCCGCGCGCGCAAGTGTGGGTCGCCCAGCGCGTCACGTTGCCAACCCTCGCCGGCTCTGTGACGATTGAAGCGCAGCGTATCGACATCTCTTCGGCCTCAGGGCCAGAGGTCGCGCTTGCGGAATAAGTGGCGGTGCCGCAGTACACGACCCGGATCTCGCTCCTGAACCGAACCACGCCGCCGGACTACCGCTGCACCCTCGAACCGGAATTTCAACCGCGGGTGCGATCGATTTATGCATTGTCCAAGACGAGGGCCTTGATCTCACCGCACATGGGTGCCATGCCAGGGCGTAATGTTCGGGGTTGGCTGCGCAAAATGCCCACACCCGACGCACGGGGCTGAGCAAGAGGGCCGGCATGGGCAGTGACCTGGAAACCCGTATCCGCAACGTCACGGCGGTTCTGGGACCCACCAACACAGGTAAGACGCACCTGGCGATCGAGCGCATGCTGGGTCACAACAGTGGCATGATCGGGCTGCCACTGCGCCTGCTCGCGCGGGAAGTCTATGACAAGATTGCCGCCCGCATTGGAGCCGACAAAGTCGCGCTCGTTACAGGCGAAGAAAAGATCAAACCGGACCGTGCGCGCTACTGGGTATCGACCGTAGAAGCGATGCCGCGGGATATTGAGGTCGATTTTCTTGCCATCGACGAAATCCAGCTTGCCGGCGACCCGGAACGTGGTCATGTCTTTACCGACCGCCTGCTGCACGCGCGCGGACGCCAGGAGACACTTCTCCTGGGCGCTCAGACGATGAGCGGCGCCATCGGCGATCTCGTGCCGGGCGCGAATTTCATTTCTCGGCCGCGCCTCTCGAAGCTCACCTATGCGGGCGAGAAGAAAATCACGCGACTGCCCCAGCGCACCGCCGTCATCGCGTTCTCCGCCAGCGAGGTTTATCAGATCGCGGAACTCATCCGCCGCCAGCGGGGCGGCACCGCCGTTGTCCTTGGCGCGCTCTCCCCGCGTACGCGCAATGCTCAGGTCGCACTTTATCAGTCTGGTGACGTCGACTTCCTGGTCGCCACCGATGCCATCGGGATGGGCCTCAATCTCGATGTGGACCACGTCGCGTTTTCCGGAATTCGCAAGTTCGACGGCCAGAATTACCGCAACCTTACGCCGTCTGAACTCGCCCAGATTGCCGGTCGTGCCGGACGGCATATGAACGACGGGACATTCGGCGTGACGGGAGCCTGCGAGCCACTCGACGCCGACATCATCGAGCGCATCGAAACGCACACGTTTGATCCCGTGCGCACCTTGCAATGGCGCAATCGCGATCTCGACTTCCACTCGCTCGATTCGCTGCGCGAAAGCCTGCGCACCTTGCCGCGCGAGCAGCGCTTGACCCGTGCCCGCATGGCCGACGACGTGATCGCTTTGGAGACCGTCGCCGATGACCGTGAAATCCGTGATGTCGCATCGTCTCCGGCCGCCGTGCTGCGGCTTTGGGAAGTTTGCCAAATCCCGGACTACCGTAAGATTT
>JAKALI010000513.1 GCA_021813195.1 Pseudomonadota bacterium | reverse complement strand
GGGCGTTCCTCACCACGAAGGCATGCCTCAAGCACATGTACGCAGGCAAGGACGGCTCGATCATCTACATCGGCTCGGTCCATTCGAAAGAGGCGTCGGCCCTCAAAGCCGCCTATGTGACCGCCAAGCATGGCGTTCTCGGCCTTTGCCGAGTGGTCGCCAAGGAAGGTGCGAAACATAACGTCCGCGCCAACGTCGTCTGCCCAGGCTTCGTGCGCACGCCGCTGGTCGAGAAGCAAATCCCCGAGCAGGCCAAGGAACTCGGCATCAGCGAGGCGGACGTCATCAAGACGGTCATGTTGAAGGAGACGGTCGATGGCCAATTCACGACCGTGGAGGATGTCACTGAGGCGGTCCTGTATTTTGCCGGTGCGAAGACCAATGCGCTGACCGGTCAGTCGATCGTGGTCAGCCATGGCTGGTTCATGGAATAGGATGATCGTGCATGAGTGACGTTCAGAGGTCCCGGTCGGGACCAATTCACAGCTGGCTTGCGCGGATCTTTCGCACCGATGAAGCTGCCTCAGGAGGCCGTGGCATGATGAAGGCGGTATGGAACGGAACGGTCATTGCCGAGTCGGCGAAGACAGAGATTGTCGAGGGCAATCACTATTTTCCGCCCGAGGCGTTGCGCAAGGAATTCTTCCGGCCGAGCGCCACCAAAACGGTCTGTCCTTGGAAGGGAACCGCCAGCTACTACTCGATTGTCGTCGAAGACAAGGTAAACACGGACGCAGCCTGGTACTATCCGGAACCCAAGAGTGCGGCGAGCCACATCGCGGGCAAGGTCGCCTTCTGGAAAGGGGTTCGGGTCGAGGTTGCGTCGTAGCGCCGCCATTCCCAGGCAGGGATGCCTCGGGGGTCAGTCCTTGCCGCGGGAAGTCGCGAGCAGCGCAGGCAATTCCGCTAGCGTGCGGATTTCATGATCTGGCGACCCAGGCAGGCGTTCGCGCTGCTGTCCATAGCGGTTGCACCAAACGACGCGCATGCCGAAATCCGAAGCCGCATAGGCGTCCCACCCGTTAGACGACAGGAACGAAATGGCGGAGGCCGGCAGGCCGAGTTGATCCAAAGCGTATTGATAGACTTTGGGGTGGCTCTTGAAGGCGCCGACCGCGTCAGCCGACAGGACGGCATCGAACAACCCATTGAGCCCAGCGCCTGAGACGGCAGCGCCCAGCATCGCGGGAGATCCGTTGGAAAGGATCGCCGTGGTGAAGCCAGATTGGCGCAGCGAGAGGAGCACCTCGCGCACCTCCGGAAAGGCGGCAAGTGTTCGATAGAGCTCCATCAACGTCTCGCGCAAACGTGGACCCTGGACAGACAAGCTGTCGAGGGCGAAATCCAAAGCATCGCCGGTGATCTGCCAGAAATCGACATAGCGACCCTGGAGCGTCCGCAGCCAGGTGTATTGAAGCTGCTTGTCGCGCCACAGTGTCGTCAAGGCGGCGCGGCGGTCCTCCGGAATGTCCGGGCAGCGCGCAGCGGCCGAGGCGAAGTCAAACACCGTGCCATAAGCGTCGAAGACGCAAGCGCGAACGCCAGTGAGCCGACTCATCGATAGGCTCCTCGGATTAGATTAGACATTTCTTTTCAATCACCGGCCGGGCAAGGGGAGCGTTGACCAAACTGACTTTGACCGCGCGCTTGCCGGATCGGGCTAAACCATCGAGCCGATGTCTGAGGCGTAGCTCGGATATGCAAAGATGATACCCTTGATCTTGTTGGCGGTCAGGCCAGCTCCCATCGCCATCGCGAACAGGTTGATCTGTTCCTCGGCGCCGGGACCAATCAGATGCGCCCCAAGGATCACGCCCGTCCCCCGCTCTACGAGTACCTTGTAGGCGGTTCTGACCGCTCCAACCCGCATCGACGAATACCAGCCAGCGGTTTTCTCGAATTTCACATCGAATTTCAGGCCCTTCTCGCGCGCAGCCGTTTCGGAGAGCCCGACGGTGGCCACCATCGGCAGTGTGAAAACGACGCTCGGAATTGGCGGGTAGTTCACCGCGTGCTCATCCTTTCCAGCCAGCAGGTTCTTGCCAGCGACCCGTCCCTCATAGGCCGAGACGGGCGTCAGGTTTGGGCCGCTGTCGGCGCAGTCGCCCGCGGCAAAGATGTTTGGGTTGGTGGTGCGCATGTAAGGGCTGACCTTGATGCCGCGCTCACCACTTTCCACGCCCGTGGCAGCGAGGTTCAAGTGGGCAATGTTCGGTATCCGGCCGGTCCCGTGAACGACAAGATTGCACGTTATAGTCTTCACACCAAATGGCGTTTCAAAGGCTACGGCAAATTCCTTGCCGGTCTTCTCGATCTTAAGAACCTTGGCCTCCGTCTGCACGTCAATCCCCATCTCGATCGTGGCCGCGACCAGGATGTCAACGAGATCTGGGTCGAAATTACCCAGCGGACGCTTTGCCATTTCCAGGACCGTGACTTCCCTGGCGCCCGCCCGCTTGGAAATGTGGGCGAATTCCATGGCGATGAAACCGCCGCCGACAAAGACAATTCTCTCGGGCTTTTCGGGCAGCTTGAGAAAGTCGGTGCTGGTGATCAGCAGATCTTCTCCAGGGATGTTCAGCGTCATCGGCCGCGCGCCAGTCGCAATGAGGAAATGCTTCCCTCGCAGCGCAGTCCCGTCGACTTCGACCGTTTCCGGGCCGGTGAAGCGCGCGTCGCCATGCAGCGTGGAAACGCCTGCCTTCTTCAGCCCGGCCTCGATCCTCGACGGCATGACACCGGTGAATGTCTCCTTGAACGCGATCATGTCAGGCCAGTTGATCGACGTTTGGGCTTCGAGCCCCTTGCCCCGTAAATTGTGCGCCCAATCCACGCCTTCGGTGACGGCGATGAGCATTTTCTTGGGGTCGCAACCGCGCAAAGCGCAGGTGCCGCCATAGGGCATACTGTCAATGCTGGCGACTTTCCAGCCGGCTGCCGCAGCCATCCGGGCAACGCCGTTGCCACCGGTCCCTGCCCCGATCACTATCAGATCATAATCTTCCGCGTCGGCCATGGAAATCTCCTGTCGCCTGAGTTTTCTTCGGCTCTCTCAGCCGACATGCTCAAGATGGACAGCCCACCAAATCACGACCGCGTAGCTCCAAGAGACGCAGTCGTGATGCTGGCCGCCATTCTTCGGTTCGCTAAGCGCTCGGGCTCCACGCATACGTGGCGAACGCGTCATCCACCTTCGGGTTGTTCACGTGGTTTGCGTAATTACTGAGCGTCTTCACCGCGAGCGCGAGGACGATTTCAAGCACCTGCGCCTCCTTGTAGCCGGCACTCAGAAAGGCTTTGAGGTTGGTCGCTGTCGGTCGTCCGCGCGTCGTAAACATATGTGACGTGAATGTGCTGAGCGCGGCGAGCCTGGGATCGGCAATGCTTGCGCCCGAGCGCAGGGCGCCGAGAACATCGGTTGGAACCTTTGAGACCTTCTCGGCGATCATGCTGTGAGCCGCCATACAATAATCGCATCCGTTCTCGCGGCTGATCGTCAGGAAAACGACTTCCTGCTCGGCCGGTGTGAATCCCGAATGCGCGCGGAACGCGGCATAGCCATCGAGATAGGTCTGCAGAAGCCCCGGCGAATTGGCCATCCCGGCATACATGTTGGGGATGAATCCAACCGAGGCTTTTGCCTTTTCAAGGACCGCCTTTGCGCGCGGGTCAGCGTTTTCCAGCGTCACCAGCGAGAGTGAAAGTTTGGCATTGTCAGTCATTGCATTCTCCTGCGTCCAAGATGGAAAGTGAACGTATTGACGGCGTCACACGTGCTCGCGTCGGCCGGATGGACCGGTTAGGGCCGCAATCTCGGAGTGTCGGTGTCGTCCTGTAGTAAAGGTCGATCATTGGTTGGCGCGCCGCCTTTTATTCGGGATGAGCGGAAGGAGGGCATTATCGGCGAGGCGGCGCAATCGCGTGCGGTCCGGGTCGAGGCGAGCGAGTACACGGATCGCGAGCACCGTGCCGAGCAGGATCTCCGCCATTGCTGCCGGTTTTATCGTCGCCTCGATCAGCGCTGCTTTGCGGGCGCGCTGGAGACTTGAGCGGAAAAAAGCCTCCACATCGCCGAGCCTCTCGCGCACCAGGGCGGAGGCAGCGGAAGATGTTGCC
>JAKALI010000512.1 GCA_021813195.1 Pseudomonadota bacterium | reverse complement strand
AAAGCCGCGCTTCGCATCACCGATGCGCTCGCCTCCGCCCCGCAAGGACTTTCGGACACGGTCTGGAATGGCGCGCTTGAATATTTCTCCGAGCAGGAAGTTGTCGACATTGTGCTGTTCTCTGCGTTCACGACCGGCAGCCGGGTGGCGATCATTCTGGGTGTTGAGCCGGGCAAAGAAGCCTCCTCGCGCCTCTTCTACCCGACGGATCCGGTCTACGGTGAATCGCCGGAACTGAAGGATGCCGTCGCGGCATTGGCGGCCAAAGGCATCGCCGTGGCGGAGACCGGCGCTGGCCACGACCCGATCGGCACCACATTTGAGAAGTAGGCGCTCCAGATAGGCACTGGAGTGCATGGCCATAGAACCAAAACAGCCGCGTTCCACGTGAGCGCGGCCAACAATAAAGGGGAGGAAGGATGATGAAAAAATCACGTAGGTTGGCGCTGCTGGCGTGCGCAAGCTTTGCAGGCCTCGTTGCTGCCCCGGCCGTCTATGCCGAAACCGCGGGGGATATGAGCGGAACAGGCGGCACCGCAGCGCCCGCTGGCAACGCTCCGGCGACGCAGCAGGCCTCAACCGGCAGCACCGGCCTTGAAGTTATCGTGGTGACCGCGCGGCGCAAGCAGGAATCGCTTCAGAAGACGCCTGTGGCGGTGACCGCTCTGACAGGGCAGAACCTCGCCGACCACGGCATCAGCCAGCTTGTGGATCTCACCGCGCACGTGCCGGCGCTGCGGATCGAAGGGTACAACTCTCCCGATGTGATGATTCCCGGAATCCGCGGACAAAGAAACACGGAGGTCGTGCCCGGCTACGATCAGTCGGTGGGTTTCGATGTCGATGGCGTCGCATACGGATACCCAGTCGGCACCACGCAGACATTTTTCGACTTGCAGAGCGTGCAGGTGCTCAAGGGACCGCAGGGAACGCTGTTTGGCCAGAATACAACCGGCGGCGCAATCCTTCTGACGACCAACAAGCCGACCGACCGCTTTGAAGGTTTGGCAAAACTCGGGACAACGGTGTTCGATGGCGGCGCGGGCGTTTATACGACGGACGTGATCAACGCGCCGATCAGCGATGTCGTTGCCATTCGGGCCGCAGTCAACGTCGTCAGCCGTGACGGCTACGTTGCCAATGACGCACCGCGTACGACGCTGCCGACGGTGCCGGCCGGCTTGCCGCAGGATACAAATACGCGGTTGAACGACGATCATCGCGTCGAATGGCGGATTTCGCTATCGTATGATCCGAACGAGGATTTCGAGAACCTGTTGGTCTATGCCGGCTCGACGCTCAACGACCACGGCACCGGCTATCACATCACATCATTGTCGCCGCCGGTTCTGATCGCGTCGCCGCCTTACCTGGTGGGCGGGTTCCTGTCGGCCTATTATCCTTATGTCGCGCCCGCGGCGACGCAGGCACTATATGCCTCCGCGCAGGCGATGTTCGATGCCCAGCAAGCGCAATACGCCAGGAATTTTTGGTCGACGCAGTCCAATCTCGGGCGTTACAACAAGGACTTCAACCAAAGCGCGGCCGACACGGCAACATGGAAGCTGAGCGATGCGCTGACAGTCAAGAACATCTTCGGCTGGCACTACTTCCGCAACGATGCGCTGTACGATCTTAGCGGCGTGCCGATGGAGGTCATATATGCGGCGCAGCCGGAGCACGGTAACGAATTTTCGGACGAATTGCAGGTTCGCGGCAAGTTGGGCAGTGGGATCGGCGATTACGTGGCCGGGCTCTATTATTCGAACCAGGACGTCAAGCATGGGTTCGGATCGGCGATTCTTGGCGGCCCGATGACGGTCGAACCCACTCACAGCTTGGTGGTGAGCTATGCGGCTTATGCGCAGGCGGACTGGTTTCTTGGTTTCATCGATCCCCGCCTGTCGCTGACCACCGGCGTGCGGTATACGCACGATCAACGCACGATGGATATCAACGGCAATGATCCCAACGGCTATGGCTGTCTGCTGACGGATGCCGGCGGCAATCCCATCGCCTCGGGCCCGGCCTGTTCGTTCCACGATCAGAAGGAGTTTGATGCGTGGACATATACGCTCGGCCTCAACTTCCAGGCAGGCCCGCATACGCTCATCTATCTGGCAAGCCGGCGGGGATTCCGTGCCGGTGGGTTTGCGCCCGATGTCACCGCTGCGGCGACCAACCTGCCGTTCGCTTCGGAGTTCGTCACCGATTACGAAGCGGGCCTGAAGCGTGACTGGCACTTTGGCGACATGGCGCTGCGCACGAATCTGGCCGCCTATTACCAGAGATACACCAACGTTCAGGAATTTGTCGCCGCCCAGGGCTCGAACCCTGCCGACGTCGGAATCATCAACGCCGCCGGCGCTCATATTCCGGGCGGCGAGCTTGAGGTGACCTTTCTGCCGACCGAAAACCTCGAAATTGACGGTTCGCTCGCCGTGGTCTTTCCGAAGTTTACCGATTTCCCGACGGCGTTGGGCAATCTGAAGGCCAACGCCTTCGGCCAAATTCCCATGCATCAATATACGGTCGGCATGCGCTATACGCTGCCGTTCGTCGATAGCATCGGGCGAATCACCGCTGGCGCGGATTACTACTATCAAACCCATATATACTTCACGACGACGGCCGAAGGGCCCGGCTATGGTCCCTATGCGTCGCAGGGGCAGAGCGGATACGGTCTGACGAACTTCCGTCTCGATTGGACCGCGATCATGCAATCGCAATTTGACGCATCGTTCTACGTCAACAACGCTTTTGCCACGAAATATCTGAACTTCGGCATCCAGCTATATAATTCGCTGGGGTCGAACATCGCGACGATCGGCGATCCGCGGGTGTTCGGCTTCGAGCTAAGATATCACTTTGATTGAGGCGCGTAGCGTCACCAGCATAGCCCGCGGTGTGGAGTAACCATGCCGCGGGAGCATTCTATCGGCGTGCCACAAGGAGATCGGCGGCTAGAGTATTTCCCTGAGCGTGCTGTAGGTGCGCAGCCAGTTCTGTGCCACCAGCACATCCTCGAAGGGGGTCAGCGCACCGTCGCTCGCCCGGAAGAAGCCGTTCGCGGTGCATAGCAGATAGGTGTTCAGTCTGATACCGTTGCGCAATATCCAGTTGAACCAGCAGCGGCCGTGAGCTCTTATCTCCAGGTCGACAAGGCCTTGGGCCGACGCCATGGATAGATGCCAGTGGCAGGGCAGGCTTAGGCCGCTGCGCGGATCATACCAACGATCGAGAAGCGTGAGGCAGACTTGAGCCTCTCCGGTATGCGACTTGAATTCGAGGTCTTCGCCGCCCCGTACGACATGCCCAAGATCGAGTCCCTTCCTGCCCGGCTGGAAAAGGAACACAGCGGTATCGTCCGGCGCCATCATGATGGTCCAGTACATTTCGCGCGGCGCCGGCAGGGTCTTCACCGGGTTGGCTGAGGCGCCAACCGTGATGCGCTCCTTTATCCCGGTGCCGTTCTTAATCGTATAGACTTTTCCGCCAGCTTCTATCGTACCGTCCACACGGCAAAACAGGTCGTAGCCGCCACGATCGCGTGCAGGGGCGTCCGCGAAGCTGCCCCATTCCCAGAGCGCAGGTGGAACTGGCCGGAAAACAAGGTCAAGTTCCACACCCGCATGTTCGCCCTTGAGTTGAAATGCGTTTGCCTCGGCGATGTATTGCCGCTTGCCGATATTCCAGCGGGTGCCGCCGCTCGCAGTGGAGTGGACTCTGAGTGCGTCCGCCGTTTGCCGGTTGCCGGGCTCCCAGCTCAATCGCGCGAAGTCATGATCGGTAAGACCTTCGTTGCGCTGGTTGCGGGGCACGGCAAAGAACATCGTGTCTTGCTCGGCGCCTTCGCCGTCGACTAGCCAGACGTTGTCACCATGTCCGCAAAGCCGATAGGCGGCGGCCCAGAGAAAGATGTCGAAATCTCCGCATTCTGCCGTAACGATCCATGCCGTTTCTTCCCACAGATCGGATTTCGGGAAACGGCTGCCGTGCAGACCCTCGTCCTGCGGGTGGGGAAGCGCCTCGTCGACGGTTGCGGTTTGTGTATAGGTGTTGTCAAAGGCCTGCGCGTCGTTCATGTCCGAACCTCCCTGAACCGGCCCCTCCAGCTAA
>JAKALI010000511.1 GCA_021813195.1 Pseudomonadota bacterium | reverse complement strand
GGCCGACTGGCTGTGCGAGAAACACTTCGGCCGCAACCTGATCGACAAGGACGTCGAAATCCTCGACCCGGCGGCCGGCACCGGGACTTTCATCTGCGAACTGCTGGAGCACTTCCGCGGGCAGAAGGTGAAGCTCAGGCACAAATACCTGGAGGAGCTGCACGCGAACGAAGTGGCGATCCTGCCCTACTACGTCGCCAACCTCAACATCGAGGCGACCTACGCCGCAATCACCGGCGACTACCTCGAATATCCGAACCTGTGCTTCGTCGATACCCTGGACAACGTCGGCCTGCACACCGCGGCGCACGGCACCACCGCCGACCTGTTCGGCAGCGTGAGCGAGCAGAACCTCGCGCGCATCAAACGGCAGAACTCGCGCAAGATCAGCGTCATCATCGGCAACCCGCCGTACAACGCCAACCAGGCGAACGAGAACGACAACAACAAGAACCGCGAATACCCGGAGATCGACCAGCGCATCAAGCACACCTACATCGCCGAGAGCACGGCGCAGAAGACCAAGCTCTACGACATGTATGCGCGGTTCTTTCGCTGGGCCAGCGACCGGCTGGCCGCGAACGGCGTCCTCGCCTTCATCAGCAACCGCAGCTTCATCGAGAGCCGCACCTTCGACGGCTTTCGCAAGGTGGTGGCCGAGGAGTTCAACGACATCTACGTCGTGGACCTCGGCGGCGACGTGCGCGCGAATCCGAAGCTCTCGGGGACCAGGCACAACGTGTTCGGCATCCAGACCGGCGTCGCGATCAGCTTCATGGTCAAGCGCGCGCGCCAGGGCAGGCATGTCGAGGGCTGCCGCATCTACTACGCACGGCGGCCGGAGTTGGAGACGGCGGAGGAGAAGCTGGAGTTCCTGAGTAGCACGAGGATGCGGGAGTTGACGTTCGATGAAATTCGACCGAACGCCAAGCACAACTGGCTTAACCTTACGCAGAACGACTTCGAATCATTGCTTCCGGTCGCGACGAAGGAAGCCAAGCTGTCCCGCAAGCCTTCGCAGGAGAAAGCGATTTTTCGCTTGTTTAGCCTGGGCGTCGTGACCAATCGCGATGAGTGGGTTTACGGCGATGACGTGGCGACTTTGAGCGCCAAGGTTAATTACCTCATTGATGCTTACAATGCGGACGTCAAAAAGCTTTCTGCGGTGAGGGACAGCGAAAAACTCGCGGAAATGCTCGACTCGAACGTCAAGTGGACTCGGGCGGTCAAGAACGATCTTCGCAAAGGCATTGTCTACGAGTTCAATCCCGATTGTCTTGTCGAGAGTTACTACCGCCCCTTCGTCAAGCGCCACCTGTACTTTAGCCGCCATCTCAACGAAATGGTCTATCAGGTTCCTCAGTTGTTCGGACCAGCGGCTGGCTCGAATCGCGCATTCTGCTTTGCCGCCGAAGAACGTTCCGCATTCGGCGTGATTGCATTCCAAGATCTGCCGAACAAAGACGTGTTCATGCCGAGTGCTGCGCAAGTTCTCGCCCTGTATCGCTTCGACGATAACGGACAGCGCGTCGATAACATCACCGACTGGGCACTCGACCAGTTCAAGAAACAGTATCAGCCAGGCCGCGCGAAACCCAAGCGCCCGATTACCAAGGAAGCGATTTTCCATTACGTATACGGCGTGCTGCACGACTCAGTCTATCGCGAGAAATACGCACTGAACCTGAAGCGCGAGTTCCCGCGCATTCCGTTTTACGCCGACTTCTGGCAATGGGCCGACTGGGGCAAGGCGCTGATGGATTTGCACATCGGTTATGAGACGGTCGCGCCGTTCGCGCTCGATCGCATCGAAACCGGCCCCTCACCCGCGCCTTCCGCCCGTAAGCGGGGCGAGGAGGCTGCGGAGCGGTCGGAGGCGCCGAAACCGATGCTCAAGGCCGACCGGGAAGTGGGCAGCATCGTGCTCGATTCGCAGACCACGCTTGCCGGCGTGCCGCCCGAGGCCTGGGACTACAGGCTCGGCAACCGCTCGGCGCTGGAATGGATCCTCGACCAGTACAAAGAAAAGAAACCCAAGGACCCGACCATCCGCGAGAAGTTCGACACCTACCGCTTCGCCGACTACAAGGAAACAGTGATCGACCTGCTGCTGCGCGTGACGCGCGTGTCGGTGGAGACGCAGGCAATCGTCGAGGCAATGAAAGCGGCGGCACGGTGACCACCTCTACCTTACGATGTCCGATTTTATCGCCCTCATAAAAACCTTCTACGAACACCGCAGACTGGTACTGAGCAAACGCTTTGGGCCGGTGGTGGCAGTGTTATTAATGCTACTAGGGGTCCGGTACCTAGAGTGCAGCGCATGGGTTTGGGCGCCGCTGACCTTTCTCGGCGTGTCTCTCCTGTTGCGGAGCTCAGTAATTCTTCCCCATGAAAAGCGATGGCTGGACAAGTGTGCGTCACTTATCAAATCCTGTGATTACCCGGCAGCTGAAGCTTGCCTCGACGCTACGCCCGCATTTTTGGGGCCACCTGCTCAGTTTAAGTGGACGTCGAGAAAAGTCCAACTTTTCGCGGCAACGGGCGATTTAGTGAAAGAGCATGAGGCTGTTCAGCACCTTAAGAAGCTTGCCCTATTGCCCGGCGAACAACATAAATGTCGATTGGCGGAAGCGGGCCTCTACTACCGTAGCGGGAATTACCGACGGTTTAGCGAATTGCTGGGCAAGGTGAACAAAGAGACCCCGTTCAATGCCGAAAGCAAAGCGCAGTATCATTTTTTATCCAGCTTCAAAAACGAAATTGCGGGAGATTATGCTGCCGCCAAGGCCGAGATCGAATGCCTGCTGGAAGAAGAAATGCACTACGCGAGCGTATATAACAACCTCGCCAGGCTTGAGGAATTGCAAGACAACGAATTACAGGCAGTTCACTACTATGAAAAAGCCAGAGATTTGCTGCGTAGCCACCCTGCGGCTAATCTTTACCCGGTGGTGTACCACAATCTTATTATCCACTTGGCGAGAGCAGGAAACGCGTCTAATGCCAAGGCTGTGCTTGAGGAATACAGCGCCGCAATCGATTCCCGTGTGACGCCCCAATATCTGGAATACCTGAACACTCAGATCCACCTAGCGCGTCAGCTGAAGGATCTACCGATGTTGCTTAATGCCTACGCACTAATTGACTTGCACATTAAGCCGAAACTGAAACAAGACGAATGGATGGCACAGTTTGTCTCCGAACTGCGCACCCGCGCCAACGATCAGATTGGCCTCAACGAACACCTGATCAAGACTGAATTGCTATTCGATGAACTGACGTCCCAGCCGTTTCCAAAAGACTACTTTGTCCTTAAGGAGTTGTTTTACGTACTTAGGCCGCTGGCAGATACCAGGCAGCTTGGCCCTATGAAGAGCCTGTACGAACGCACGCTCTCGGCGTTATCAGCGACCGCCCCCAAAATAGACGCTTTCAGAAAGACGATCCCCGATGCACTGTTGGAGTTGCATTTCCGTTGGATCACTAAAAAGATTGAATTGCACAAGTTGACGCCTGCCACTCCGGCCGACTATAACAAAGCGTTTTTTGACTCGCTGTTCGGACAGTTGCAGGAGTTGGCGCGCATCACTGCCGACAAAGATAACTCGCGGCTGCAAATCCGCGCACTGGTGATGCTCTGCGATGAATATGCAGCGTACTCCCAGCACATGAGCGCACAATTTGGAGCTGACTATCAGCGGTTGGCGCAAGCATCACTGCAAGAGGCCAATCATCTGCTGCAGTCCCGAAGCGCAGATCGCACCCTGTTCGAGTTTATGATTGGCCTCGCGTGGTGTGAGTGGAGAATCAACGGCAGCGCGGAAAGAGCCACCTACTGGGTCAACCTATTCGAAGCTAAACACATAAGCCTACTCCACTATGCTGTGTGGCTCAGACAGAAGCATGCGGAAGTGAAAGACTGGTTGAATAAGCAATGAAGCCCGTAGGATAGGTTGGGTTTACGCACTTTCCATCCTAAGCCCGTATTCAGGTAGAGTATTACTGCGAAATCCGAATTGAAAGAGGGGCATCCTCATGAAACTTGACCAAACCATCCAGCAACTCTTGGAGAAGCTTCCCCTCCAGCTCCAGAGCGAGGTTTTGGATTACGTGCTCTACCTGGAGCAGAAA
>JAKALI010000510.1 GCA_021813195.1 Pseudomonadota bacterium | reverse complement strand
GCCGTAGCTCAGGTCAAATCCAAAGTTGCCTCGAGGAGCATTTGCCTGAACTGGCCGGTCAGCTTGCTCCGATCATCGACATTCGTGATAAAATAAAGCGCCGACTGCGCCTGCTTGTCGGTTAATGGCACGAGGCGGATGCCTTCGATACGAATACATTGTGCGGACGCGGGAACGACCGATACACCAACGCCAGCGGCAACAAAGCCAATCATGGAGGCTACTTCGCGAGCCTCTTGCACGATTTTGGGTAGGAAGCCGGCGCTCCGACACATCTCCAGCAAGGCGTTGCGTAGTCCACTGCCAGACTCACGCGGGCTGGCAATAAAGGGCCTGTCGCGGACCTTCCTGATACTAATAGTGTTTCCCGAGGCAAGTGGGTCGCTGCAATGCAGCGCCAGCACTAACGGATCCGAGTAGAGCTTCGTCAGCGCAACAGACGTCGGCGCGCGGCCCGAGGGTTTGCGCGAAATACCGAAGTCTAGCCGGCGGGCTGCGACCGCCTCCAATTGCTCGGCGGACGTCATCTGTGTGAGCCCGAATGTGACGTCCGGATAGTGCTGTCCGAAGCGATGGATCGTCTCCGGGAGAAAGCGCAGAAACTCCGATGACTGGGTGAAGCCGATCCGAAGCTCGCCGACTTCCCCATCGACAGCACGGCGAACATTGGTCCGGGCATCCTTTACGGCGCCAAGAATTTGCTGAGCATCCTTCAGAAAGACGCGGCCCGCAGCCGTCAGCGTTACCCGCTGCTGACTGCGATCAAATAGCTTTGCGCCCAGTTCCCGCTCCAGGTCGCGAATTTGCAGACTGAGTGGAGGTTGACTGATGTGCAGGCGCTCCGCTGCTCGACGGAAATGCAGCTCCTCAGCAACCGTCACAAAATATTTCAGGTGTCGAAGTTCCATCGTGGGGTTCTCGCATCTGATATCGTCGAGATATCAAACTCTACACCAATCTGGTATTAGACAGTATCGTAATCTAACCCCTAGCATCGCGCCATTCCTTCGGGATGGTTTGGCGGCAGCGGTGCGCTAAGCAGGAACGAGGGCGTACAGCACAAAAGAGCTCTTGGCCCGCCCGGTGGCTGGCATAGAGCCTGTGTGAAAATCAGGGGGGAGTGACATGCCAAATTATGCCAGCAGCACAACGCTACGTTCCGCGGCGAGGTCATGGGCGGTCGACCGGTCTTTGCCGCTTGTGTGCCTTGCTTCTGCATTACTGATCGGTGTCAGCTTGCCGGCACTCGCTCAATCCGAAACTGGCGGTGGTTCTCAGGCGTCAGCAATTGGGTTGGAGACCGTCGTGGTTACGGCCGAACGGCGGAGCGAGAAGCTTCAGGACACACCGGCGGCGGTCACTGCCATGAGCAGCGAGAACCTGGAGGCACGTGGTGTCACCAATTTGGGGCAGCTCTCCGAATTCGTACCAAGTCTCGAATTGCATTCTACAAATAGGCCGGGAGGCGGCGGGTCCGCGCTGGCGGCTTACATCCGCGGTGTCGGAACAGGCGATTACAATTTTCCAACCGATCCGGCGATCGGGGTCTATATAGACGGCGTTTATATGGCGCGTAGCCTTGGCGGACTGCTGTCGCTGAGCGACATTTCCCAGATTCAGGTTCTACGGGGACCGCAGGGTACTCTCTACGGCCGCAATACGCTGGGCGGCGCGATCCTCATCACAACGCAGGAGCCTGAGGTCTCCGGGCAGGCGCAATTGTTGGCCGAGGTTCATGCCGGCAGCGACGGGCGCGCCGATTTCATAGGATCGGTGAATACACCGCTAGAAGACGGCAAGGTCGGCATGAAGCTGTCCGTCGCCACGTTCAATTCCAGTGGGTTCGGAAGGCAGATAACAACCGGTCTAGATCTGAGCGACGAACATAGGATCCTTGTACGTGGCGGGTTACGATTCGATCTTGGCAATTCACTGACGCTCGACATCGACGCCGACTATACTTATCAAAACAATCATCCTCCGGTTGTGGCCAATACCCGGTATTTTGCAGCGTCGCCTTTGGTCGCGCCGTATAATGCCGCTGTGGTTCCAACCTTGAACACCCAATTGGGGCTTCCGGCTGGGTCACTGGTCGATGGTCGTTGGACCTCTCCGAGCATCTATTCGACCTATTCCACAGCCCCAGTAAAAGATAACTACAACATGGGCGGTCTATCCGCCCGGCTTGTCTATGCGCCTTCCGAGGCTCTCGAAATCAAGTCCATTACAGCATTTCGTGCACTTGAGGCGCACATCGATGTTGAGGCGGACGGAACACCATATCAGCTGTTCACCGACTGGACCGCAGATCGCGACAATCAGGTCAGCGAAGAGGTCACGGCCGGCGGAAAGGTGGCGGGCGGACGGCTTAACTATCTCGTCGGGGTATACCTCTTCCGTGAACTGGGACATTCGCGGGACTATACGCGCATCTTTCATGGGCTATATGAGGCCACTGGCAATTCCCACTTAGCGCTCGATTCGATCACGTTTCAGCGCATGGAGTCGCTCAGCTACGCCGCTTTTACCCAGGAAACCTACGCGCTATTTCCCCATTTCCATCTCACGACCGGCGCGCGCCTGACGTACGATCAGAAGAATTACGACGCCTTTGTTACGGCGCCGCAACGCGCAACAGTCGCAGTGCCAGACCAGAAGGGCACCCCAGACTGGAAGTCCTTCACACCGAAATTTGGGGCTGACTGGAAACCATCTGACAATGTGATGCTGTATGTCAGCTATGCCGAAGGCTTCAAGAGTGGAGGCCTGACACAGCCAAGCGCAGCGCTGCCCGTGCAAGGGTACGATCCGGAAACGCTTGATACCTACGAGGCCGGTCTCAAAACGTCGTGGTTCGACAATCGTCTGACGGCCAACTTCGATGGCTACTACAGCACCTATAAAGGGGTGCAGTTGACGTCGATCATTAATCTCCCGAGTGGCTCTATCGTCAAGGAAACGCAGAACGCCGGTAATGCTCGAATTTACGGTTTTGAGGCCGAGATCGATGCGACGCCGACCCCCGGGCTACTTCTAAATCTCAGCGCCGACTACACACATGATCGTTTCACCGAGTTGTCTCCAGGGGCCATATCCGCTCTCCACGCGCATGTTGGAGAACGACTGCCGCAAATCCCCGACTATGACATTCATGCTGGAGCGCAATATGCCTTCGCAATTCCCTCAGGCACGTTGACGCTCCGCGGCGATGCATCTGTCACCGGAAAAGCTCAAATGTCGATTGGCGACCCGACGAGCTATCAGGATTCCTACATACTGGTTAATGCTAGTGTGACCTACGACCCGGACTGGGGGCCGAATTGGGAGTTTGCATTCCACGGTGCAAACATCACGGACCAACGATACTTCGTGTACGATCAGAGCCAGGCGTCACTGAATCAGCAGCTGGTAATTCCAGGTGCACCTCTAGAGTGGTATTTCAGCGCTCGGTACAAGCTGTAGCCGCAGGTCGTAAGCTTGATTGGGCGGCGTATCTCTACACGAACCGCGTAAGAAGGCCGCCCAATCTTAGACACTCCGAGGGTAAAGTGAAATGAAGTCCGATATGGTCAGTTTGGAACGCCGCAAGGACCGCCTCGCGCTAGGCTTCGCGTATAGCTTCGGCCTGGGCTTGGCAGTGTTTGGCGGGCTTCTAGCGTTCGCTCGCTCATTTCTGTCCCAAGTTCTTCCAGGGGGTATTTCGGTCTTTCTTCTTGTTACTATCGGGCTTGTTCTAGTCGCTTGGCTGTCGACTTGGGCATTCATGGCACAGATCGCCCGAATCGAAAAAATTGCGGCGTCGCGCGACCATGAGGCTTGTTAACGCATGCGCATCGCGTCGTCAGATACCGCCGCCATCCTGTCGTTCGCAGCCGTCTTATGCGGCGCGGTTGCCATTGTCGCGTTAGCAGCCCGGCGGAATAAGACGAGCGCAGACTATTTTGTAGCCGGTGGAAAGATCGGCGCTTGGTCGAATGCTTTGGCGCTGGCTGGCGATTTTGTAGCAGCCGGGGGATTTCTGAGCATCACAGGTCTGATTGCACTTTATGGCGCAGACGGAATGGTCTTCGCAGTTGGTGTCATCGCCGGTTGGCCACTTATGCTCTTTCTCTTCGCGGAGCCGTTACGTCGTCTAGATCG
>JAKALI010000509.1 GCA_021813195.1 Pseudomonadota bacterium | reverse complement strand
CAAAATCCATCAGCTCATCGGTGAGCGGGGCGAAACGCCGCCGTGCCCAGAAGCGAAGTTCAAGCGCGGCGATGTCGTGAAGGTCCGGCGCAATAAGGCAGTTGGTCACTTCCCGGCTGAGCTGATCGTTCTCGTTGCAATCCCGCCAGGTTTCTCGCCTGATGACGCGCTTGCCGATTTGGTAGGCAAGCCTCGACCGCTGATGAAACGAGTCGGTAGCCGAAAGCTGAAATACATTCTATGCCGCGAAGGTGATGCGACGCCCTACTGCTGCGGCGAGCGCGATCTGCTGCCAAGCGGAAAGGAGCCGGTCGAGATCGGCGAAGTTCGAAGCGAACTAGGTTGGAGGACGAGCCCTATGGGATGCCAGGACAGCCAAGGCGGCAAGCCTAGAAGCTACGACGACGACGTAAGTCGTCGGCAATGTGCCTCGTCGGCAGACGAAAAGGCATGTGCATGGAGACAAGACAGTGAAGGTAATTGGGACACCGATTGCCACAACTGCTTTGTCTTCATTGATGCCGGCCCGGTCGAGAACGGATTCGAGTTCTGCCCATACTGCGGGGGCTGCCTGCAAATTGCAGGTGAAACGGATAGTTAGGAGACGAACCTGAACATGACAACGGTTAACACATATAGTTGCCCCATCTGCGGCGGCGATGCGCATTGGGATCACGATATTGGAGAGCCCGTCTGTAACGATCCGTCGAGGCATGAGCCGCCTGTGATCCGTTGCTCCTGCGGCAAGGTGCTTGAAAATCCGCGAATGTACGCAGCGCACTGTGCTGAGTTCCCCGACCATTTCACCAGCACCTAGAACTGGAGGATGAGCATCGTGCGCTGGTTCGAACAACATCGCCAAGAATGGATCGCTGAGACGCTGCGCGTGTTCGGCTTCATCAACCGCGAACATCTGGTGCGGAAGTTCGGGATATCGATTCCACAGGCGTCTACAGACCTTTGCACGTTCCAGCGCGCTAATCCGGGTGCTATTCGCTACGACCTGACGGAGAAACGCTATGTCAAAGTGGGGTGACGTCGATCTGCGCGAGATCGAGAAAGGTCATCTGTTTTCTCCCGAAGAAGCGGCGGCGCGAAAACTTTGGGCTGAACAGTTCATTTCGATGTTCCGTGGCGTGGCCCGCGCTGCCGGCTACGGCATCTTCGTGGGCGGTAGTCTCGTGCGCGACATCGATATTGTCGCGGTGCCCTGGCGGAAACCGATGCAATTCAAGACGCCTGACCTTTGGGTGCTCGATCTGCACCACACAATGGGACTCGTTTACGGAAATCACGGCTACACGATCCATGGACATCGCTGGTTCGCGATGTGGGATCCGAAGCACCCGGACCATCAAATCGATCTGAAGATCATCCTACCCGCTGCGCCTCGCGCCGAAGCGGCCTAAACTGGAGGACGAGCCGATGAGGATTGTCGTGCATAAACCGCGCGGTCGCTGTGAAGAACACGGCGACTGGGAGCTATTCGAAGATGAATGCTTTCAGTGCAAGGCGGGAACGATGCCGGATGTTGACATCACCTGTCCGTTCTGTGGCCGCGAAGATTTCGATAAACTTGGGCTGAAGATGCACCTCGCTCAATGTGAGGCATTCGATGCGATCAAGCCCATAGCAAGGTAGGCTGGAGGCCGAGCCCGATGGCAGCGAAGAAAACAAAACTCCTGGTCGACGCGTGGCCACAGCTTATCGAAGCGTTGAGCCGCGAAACGATGCTTGGCAACACGCCGGAAGAAGTGGCGCGATATCTCATTGTCGCCGGGTTGGATGACAGACATCGCGCCCGAGCGGCTCTTCGCCGTGAGCGCGCGGCGGCCGTCGCGAGCGGATATCGCGGTGATATTTGAAGCGGCATAGGTTGAAGGACGAGCCCGATGGAAATTTCGGATGCGCTGGCGATCGTTGCCGCATACGAAAATCAGGGATCGCTGACTGGTCCTAGGCGCAGGCTTCTCGCAATGGCTCGGACGGCAATTTGGGAGCGCGCAGAGGAGATCACCGCGCGTGTGTCTAGCGCTCCGCGCGGTGGCGTGCCGGAGACCGACATGCGGCATTTAGTTAGCAAGCTGTGACAGGAGGCGAGGGGAGAAAATGTTTTCAATCCGTTATATCGATGGCCGTCTCGTTGTTAGAGGGTGCACGCCACATTATCGGCGCCCACTTCCCGAAATTGTCGAATTTCGGCGCCAAATGGCCGATCAGCTTCTGCAACAGGGAGTGCCGCTTCCGATTAAGCGTAGAATCGGGGTTACACTGATCGCGACGCGCCATTCCGATGGCGGTGATCTTGCAAATCTACTTCAAGGATTAGTACAAGCATTAGATGGCCATACGCTTGGAAAAGAGAGTGCGATTCTTGCTGATGACGGTCAAATCAATAGGTTGGTTGCCGAATGGCGCACGGGCAGCAAAACACAAGAGCGCCTCGTGAAGAAGGTAGACGAATTAGAAGCAAAATAGCCTGGAGGACGAGCGATGACACATGCGCCTGTTTTATCTGTTGTCGATTATGCGGCATGGGAGAAAGGGTATATGCCTCCGTCCGAGCACGTCCTAATAGATAGGCTATCGTATCGTGGCGCCAAGGTCATCATGTCATTTTCGGTCGGCGCCAAAGGAGAGCAAGTCTGGCTGGTGCTAGAGGGCGGACCACTAAATCGCGCCAAGCGAAAGCTTATGCTCAAAATCATGGAGCAGTGGTTTGAGGCAGATGCCGAGGAAGACGATGAGATAGCACGGGCGACTTCTGCTGCTCAGAGATTTGAAATCTTGGAGGACGGCCCTGGTCGGTTCGTCCTTATTGATCACGAGAGCACTGAGCGAGATGCGCCGGTTTTCGAGACGCGCGCAGAGGCAGAGGCTGCTATTCTCTTAGCAGCTTAAGCTGGAGGACGAGCATGGGCTGGGCGAACTGCGGAACTGACAGCAAGGGCCGTCCGATCGGCTACGGGTTCGAGGCAACGTGCGATCATCCTGGCTGCGATGCGAAGATCGATCGCGGGCTCGCCTATGCTTGCGACGGGATGCACGGCGACTGCGCCGGTCAAGCTTGCGAAGGCTATTTCTGCTACGCCCACCTTCGAACTGTTGACGCTGAGGCGATGGGCTACACTGAACTGCATACGGGGCAACTTTGTGTGTCGTGCTGTGACGCCGCAAAGAAGGAAATTGGCGAGCTGGTCATAGTCGGCGACCTCAAAGTTGTCGAGGCAGCCTAAATCGGAGAACAGACAAGATGGCAAATTCAGCGACACAGCAGAATCTAAATATTGCAACAGCGACACTGAACAGGATGAAGACGATCCTGTGGCTTCCGACTGGACCGATGTTGCGCTATGCCGACGGGGTTATCGAGATCAGTGATCTCAACCCGGAACTGAAAACGGAATGGGCTCTCGGCCGCTGGCGCACTTTCACGGTGGCATGTCGGTTGGCTATAGCGGCCTTAGTTGGGAGATGAGCCGATGAAGTTGCCGGTTTATATCCCGATTACGTGTGGTGCTCTCGTTTGGGCCGCGATTATGGTCTCTGCCGCATGTATGCACTATCTAACGCAATAGTAGATGAGCCGACCGCGTCGCTTGTCATATTTAACCATTATATATCCGGGGGAATCCGTGCCGCAGCCGCAGCAAGTGTATCGTCACGTCCCTTACGACATCGACGTAGAGCAGGCGCTGCTTGGCTCTCTTTTTGTCGATAACACCCTCATCGACATTGTCGCAGCTGAGATTGCGCCGGAGCATTTCTACGACCCGATGCACGCTCGAATTTTCGAGATGATTTGCTGCCTTACCTTTGAGGGGGCGGTGACGCCGCTTATTGTCCACGCCGCGATGAAGGCTGATGCCGGGCTGCTGGAGGTTGGGGGATATGCCTATCTGGCTGGTCTCGCTCAGGCCGCCCCAGCACTTCCAAATATTAAGGATTTGGCGCGCATCCTCAAAGAGTTGGGGACGCGGCGCCGACTTATCGGTATCGGCGAAGAAATGGTCAATGAGACCTATGAAAGCCCGGCCCTGCTTTCCGCCCATCAGATCGCCGACAGGGCCACAGAGCGCCTCCTGCAGGCCAGGCGTGCCACCAGTCGGCCGCTGCTGTCGGCCTACGAAATCGCGATGGAGAGCC